>NZ_JAEHBX010000438.1:0-236 GCF_016483395.1 Bacillus cereus group sp. N21 | reverse complement strand
CCACCCCACCGCACACGCCCCCCCCCCCTGTCGCGTGGGCTCGGAGATGTGTATAAGAGACAGGTACCACCGCCTCGGTGTGTTGTGCCACCGCCTGGCTCTGTTGTGCCACCGCCTGGGTTTGTTGTGCCACCGCCTGGGTATGTTGTCCCGCCGCCGGGCTGAGTTGTCCCTCCCCAGGGCTGGGTGGACCCTAGGCCGGGGGGGGGGGGGGGGGGGGGGGGGGGGGGGGGGGG
>NZ_JAEHBX010000437.1:0-236 GCF_016483395.1 Bacillus cereus group sp. N21 | reverse complement strand
CATAATTATGAGGTAACGAAACAACTTCCAGTCCCTTTACACATTATAAAAATTTTTGCGGCGGTTCCTTAATCACCATTAATCGGCTCATATGGCAAGATTTATGAACCGTTGCTTTTTTATGAAGCTCCGCACCTAAGTCTTCTTTACCTAATACTTCAACAAGAAACTCTGTGAATTCATAAGTTTTATTTGCAAGTTCAGTAGCTTTTTTATTCCACTCTGCTTCACTTTCA
>NZ_JAEHBX010000436.1:0-236 GCF_016483395.1 Bacillus cereus group sp. N21 | reverse complement strand
ACATTATTAAATCCACCTACATTCATCATAAACCCTGCTATTGCGTTCCCACCAAATGCTCCAATTTGTATTGCAGTTTGTAACATATTTGAAGCCTTTCCTGCTGGAATTTCTCCTGATAATACCATTTGAGACATATAAGTTTCCAAGCTTTGCGTAGATAAAAATAAAATAATAGAAAAAACACCTGCAAAAATGTATAAAGTAAAAACATTAATGTGCTCACTATTTAAAAG
>NZ_JAEHBX010000435.1:0-236 GCF_016483395.1 Bacillus cereus group sp. N21 | reverse complement strand
CTCTTAATTTTATAAGAGTTCTTTTTTGCAATCCTAATAAATTCTTCTCAATAATTGAAAATAAAATCAATCAAGATTATTATATTGTTATTGTAAATTTATTTTATTTAAGGAGGATACTACATAGATGAAAAGCTCAAAAGGCTCTATTGAATCAGAGATAAGCAAAGCAATTACTCACTGGGAAAAGGACTACCTAGGACGCGGGTCTATATCCGTTAAGACAGATATATTAC
>NZ_JAEHBX010000434.1:0-237 GCF_016483395.1 Bacillus cereus group sp. N21 | reverse complement strand
TCTTTCCCATGGTTTTGGGCGGTTTGCATTGGTAATTAAGAAATTGATTTTACCCAATGAAGCCGTTACCGAGTTTGACCGCGTGTAAGGCATTTGCAAGGTTTTTGTGCTGGAATAATAATATTTCTTCTTTTACAATTCGACGTCGTGCTTGTTTTAATTCTTCTTGAGCAACTTGAAAATGGAGCGCTCGTAGCGCTTCATATCGCTGTAATAATTTATATCGCCCTAACAAAC
>NZ_JAEHBX010000433.1:0-237 GCF_016483395.1 Bacillus cereus group sp. N21 | reverse complement strand
CTGCAGGAACAATGGAAGCATTGTTAAAGCATCATGACGACGCCGGAGCGAAAGCGACGGTGTTAACAGCGTACATAGAAGAGCCGGCTGGATATGGACGCATTGTTCGTAATGAAAGTGGGCATGTTGAAAAAATCGTTGCGCATAAAGATGCAAATGAAGTAGAGCGAGCTATTAAAGAAATTAATCCAGGTACGTATTGTTTTGATAATAAGGCACTTTTTGCTTCACTTTCTA
>NZ_JAEHBX010000432.1:0-237 GCF_016483395.1 Bacillus cereus group sp. N21 | reverse complement strand
CCCCCCCCCCCCCCCCCCCCCCCCCCCCCCCCCCCCCACCCACCTCACTCCTCCCTATGTCCTCAAGGCTCCCAAGGCCCTCTAGGCGACCAAGGACCTCAAGGCGAGCAAGGGCGTCAAGGCGAGCAAGGTATTCAAGGCGAGCCAGGACCTCAGGGCGAACGAGGTCATCAAGGGGAGCCAGGTCATAAAGGCGAGCAAATTCAACAAGGAGACCAAGCTCATAAAACAAAACAA
>NZ_JAEHBX010000431.1:0-237 GCF_016483395.1 Bacillus cereus group sp. N21 | reverse complement strand
AACATTATTTGCTGGACCAGAAATATTTTGACTCTCCTCTTTACCATCCAGTCTCGGCCATAATGAAATTGGAATTAGTGCTTCTGATGGTCCCATTCCCATAAACTCGTTATCTGATTTGTAGACACCGATAATTTGCATCGGTTGACCCTTCATTTCAATAATTTTACCGACTGGATTGGCATCCTTAAATACCTTTTCTTCCATTTGTTTACTAATCATGACAACGTTATTACC
>NZ_JAEHBX010000430.1:0-237 GCF_016483395.1 Bacillus cereus group sp. N21 | reverse complement strand
CTCTCTACTTGTTGTTTCACTGTCTCTAATTTTTTTTGCTTATCAGTAACATCACTTTCCAAACTTTTTTTCATTGCTTGTAATTCGTTTGTTTTTTCTTCAACTTTCTTTAAATCATGGTCAATCGTTTGTAATTCGTTTTCTTTTTCTTGTACTTGATTTTCAATAGTTGACTTCGCTTCTGCATATTCCTTGTATTGACGGACTTTCATGTACTTATGAGAACCTACATTAGCA
>NZ_JAEHBX010000429.1:0-237 GCF_016483395.1 Bacillus cereus group sp. N21 | reverse complement strand
TTCCTTCTACTTTTGTTTGACCTACTTTTGTATTTGTGATGTCGTAACCAGTTACTTCTGTTTTGTATCCCGCTACTGGTTGTTCTTTCACTTCATACTTGTAGGCAGCGCCATTCGCATCGTATGCCGCTAAATTTTTAAATTCGTATTTCCAACCTGTTGCTTCACTTACTTCTTTCGTATCAATCTTTTGACCGTTTTGAAGTAAGTCTACTTGAATCGTTTTCGGACGTTCTT
>NZ_JAEHBX010000043.1:0-41458 GCF_016483395.1 Bacillus cereus group sp. N21 | reverse complement strand
AATTACATAAAAATCTTTATTTTATAATAAAAACCATCATATTGAACATTTAATTTCTCAATAAATTTCTGAAAAAATTTTATTAAGAAATTTATTTAAAAATAACTATTTACATCTTTTTCTCTAAACAACGCTTCCTTCAAACATAAATCATACCGATATAACTATATGAAAAAAGGACATATGCCTACTATTAAGCATATGTCCTCTCATAATTAAAATTTACTATTAACCTTTTTATTAGTTTTATTATTTCACCACAAACCGAGTCTCACTACAACCATTCTTCTGCTTCGTTACCTCTAAAACTGCTGGCATTGCGTTTTTCAACTCTTGAACGTGTGAAATAACGCCAATAAATCGTCCTGATTTTTGTAAATCAATCAATGCATCGATCGCTTTTGTTAATGACTCTTCATCTAGCGAGCCAAATCCTTCATCGATAAACATGGTTTCGATAGAAATACCGCCTTCATATGCCTGGATCACATCTGCCATACCAAGTGCTAGACAAAGCGATGCATTAAATTTTTCCCCGCCAGACAATGTTTTTACGTCACGTGTTTGACCTGTATATGCGTCATATACATCTAATCCTAGTCCACTTTGACGATTTCGTTTTTCAACTCTTTCACTTCGTTTTAAATAGAACTGGCCGTTTGATAGTTTACGAAGTCTTTCGTTAGCAATTTGAACAATTTGTTCTAAATACTCAATTAAAATGTAACGTTCAAACGAAATACGACTTTCGTTATCCCCTTTCATGACTTCATATAAATCAACAAGTTCTTGGAAAGCTTTTTCTTCTTCATGAATTTGTTCATCAATTCGTCTAATGTTTTCATGCAAATCGGTAATGTATGCAACTGCACTTTGGGCACGCTGGCGCTTTTCTTTTGTAATATCAAGCTGAATTCCTAACTCTTTCATTTGTTCTTCTAGAGCTGTAATGTCCGTCCATTCTTTCCCGCTTAATTCATTTACTAGTTCCTCAATTTGTTTAGCCAATACTTCTAAGGATGAATAGTACTCTTGAATTTGCTCATGCAAATGCTTCATTTCTACATCTGTTAATTTTGCTTCTTTATAAGCTTGTTGGTCGATAAATCCACCTTGTTCAAGCTCTGTCGTAAAGCGAAGTAAAGTCTCTTCTTGCTTTTCTTTTGCATGACTTACTTGCTTTAGAGCACCATCATACTCAGCTTGTATGCGTATATTTTCATTTTGCCAATATTGATAAGCTTCTTGTACTTTCTTCCACTCCTCTTCCATAAAGCGAAGTGTGCTAACAGCTTGATCAAATTGTTTTTTCCAGGCTTCTAACGTTTGTAAGTCCTCATGGGTTTTTTGCTGATCATGTTCATAGGACGTACGAAGTTGCATGCACTCCATTTCAGTACGGTGCTGCATCACTTCAGCTTCGCGTTTTTGCTTCTGTAATTCTTCTACTTTTTCTTCTAATCCTTTTACACTTAACGCTAGCTGTTTACGTTTTTCTTCACTTTCCTTTAATGTGTTTACCTCAGCTGCTAGTTGTTTTCCGTTTTGCACTAGCGTACGGTATGTTTCAACTAACTCTTCTGAACGGTATCCTCGTTTTACGACTTCATCTATTACTTGCTCATATTGTAATCTGTAGAAATTCCATTTCTCTTCTACTTGAACATGTAATTTTTCAGCAACTGTTTTCTTTTCGCGCAGTTCATTTAGCTGTTTTTCATCAATGGAATCTCCACGTTCTGTAGCTTTCTTTGGATGATCTATGCTACCACATACAGGACAAGATTCACCTTCATGAAGATGAAGAGCTAACATTCCTGCTTGTTCATTTAACCAACGATGCTCCATCTCTTCATATGCTTTAACTGCAACTTCCATCTTTTGATTTGCAACTTCTTTTTCTTGCTCATATTTTTGCTTTTCTTGCCAAACGTCATATGCTTGCTTTAGTACTTTTGCATCTTCCCGCATATTTGTTAGCTCTTCTACTTTTGCTACATATTGCTCAAGTGCAACCTCTAGCTGTTGTAATTCTCCGGCAATTTGTTGTTTTTGAGAAATCTGTCCTTCTAGCTGTTTCTCAAACTTCTGAATACCTTCCTTCAATTTCCCACTTTGAAGTTCTGCCTGTTGCAATTTTGATTTTTTCTCTGCTAATGAAGCAATAATTGGCTGTAACTCTTCTAATCTTTGTACAGTTTTCTTACCTTCTTCACGAACAGACTCTTTACCCTTTAATTCTTCATATTTCTCATAAGCAAGTTCAAACGCCTTAACCGTCTTTTCTTTTTTTACAGATATTTGTTTCAATAATTGTTCAGCATTTTGTTCACTCTGTACCGCTTCTTCATACCATTGTTCAAATGGTAATAATCGTTTCGCTTGTTCAGCAAGTTTAAAGCGTTGTTCTTCTGTTTCTATTTGTTCTCGATTTGCTTGTAAAACTGCTTGTTTCTCTTGTTTTTGCTGTAAATCTTTGAACTTTTCATTAATAGACTTAGCTGTATGAAAACGATCTTCGGCTTTTTTTAATTGCTGCGTTTGCAATGTTTGCTGCGCTTGTAATTGTTCAACTTCCGCCTCATAGCAATTTTTTTCTTGTTCAAGCGCTTCGACTACTTGGTGCGTATTTACATGTTCCTGTTGAACTAATGTCTCTAATAGTGAATCATCTCGAACCGGTAATTTAAAAACATTACGGAAGTACAGTTCTCTTTCTTTTTGCTTTTCTTGTAAGACGTCTTTCCACTGTTTACGTTTTTGATCTAACAATTCACGCATTAATTTATAACGATCTGTTTTAAAAATACGACGTAAAATTTCTTCTTTATTTTCTGTTTCAGACGTTAATAGTTTTCGGAATTCTCCTTGCGGAAGCATAACAATTTGACTAAATTGATGTTTGCTAAGTCCGATTAACTCTTCAACCTTTTTGTTCACATCTGTCACATGAAAACGATCCACACATGGAACCTTCTCATCACCTATTACTTCATATAGCTCAACAGCATGCCCTGTAACTGTTTTATTCCCTTGTTTTTTATGACCGAGCTGTCTTTTTATTTCGTATTGCTTTCCTTTCAACTGGAAGGTTAATTCTACACTTGTGTATATATTATCATCAGCAAATTGGCTACGTAGCATACTCGTATCACTACGTTCTTCTCCGCTCGCTTCCCCATATAATACATAACAAATCGCATCAAATATCGTTGTTTTCCCAGCTCCCGTATTTCCTGAAATAGCAAAAATACGGTGATCGCCAAGATCGCTGAAATCGATAACTTCTCGCTGTTTATACGGACCAAATGCGGTCATAATAAGCTGAAGTGGTCTCATCCTCGTTCACCTTCCCGTTCCTGCACTGTTTGTAATACGTCTAAGAAAAGACGTTCTTTCTCTTCTGATAAATCTGAGCCCTTCATTTCTCTATAAAAAGCTTTCAAAAGGGATAGATCATCTGTTTTATGTCTAGAAACAGTAACTTCATTGGTTTCTGTAAATTCTCGTCTTTGCATAGAACGTTCAACATGCATAGCATTTGGATATACAGAACGAATTTTTTCCATTGGCTGCAGTACAGGATTTTCATCTAATAACTTTACGAAGACATAATCTTCACTTGTTGGATACTTTAATAAATCATCTATTTTCGCTTCTACTGTTCGCATTTGGCGACGAGGTGTAAATAAACGCTTTTCTATTTCCACTTGACCTGTTTCGTCTAATTCCACAATATAATACCCTTTTTTATGCCGCTCTTCAGAAATAGAATACGCAAGTGGTGAACCAGAATAACGAATCGTTTCATTACGTACAAAGTGCGCTTGGTGCAAATGCCCCAGTGCTGTGTAATGAAACTTATCAAAATAATGACTATTTACGTATTCAGCACCGCCGATGGAAAGCGGACGCTCTGCATCACTCGTATTTTCTTCTGCTTCACCTGAAGAAGTGACAAATGCATGGCCTACAAATATGTGTCTTGCTTCTTGATTCATCGTTTCTGAAAGTTCATTCATGAAAATACGCATCGCATCATCATGCGACCGAATATCTTCATTTTTCATCACATGTCTTACAATACTTGGATCCGCATATGGGATTAAATGAAAATGCACTTCCCCATACTTATCATGTAAAACAACTGGTTCATACGGAAATTGAAATTGGCCAACAATATGTAACCCTTGTTTTTTCATTAAACTGCTGCCAAAATGAATACGGTCTGGACTATCATGATTCCCTGCCACTGCAATTACTGGCGTTTGTAAATCAATCACTATCTTTTTTAATACATCATTTAGTAAATCTACTGCTTCTATTGGAGGAATCGCTCGGTCATACAAATCACCTGCAATAATTACGGCATCTGGTTTTTCTTCTTCCACAGCTTGAACGAACTGATCTAATACAATTCGTTGATCTTCGGTCATATACACACCGTGAACAAGTTTTCCTAAATGCCAATCCGCTGTATGAAAAAACTTCATCTTTTCCTTCCTTTCTCTCTTTTAATTTACTGATTGTAATGAAACCAGTTGGTAGTTAAGTGTTGTCTTCCCATCTTCCCACTCTAACTTTTGAACGATTGCACTACCGATTCTTTCTTGATCAGATTTATATAAAGGTAACATTTCATCCACAGCAAATAAATGATAACCGTCTAATATTAATTGAAATATATTTTCTTCTATATGTAATCTCATTTCTTTTTCATTTGAAATAATCTTTGTATGCATCTCAAATTTCATATAAATACAACCCCTTTTCCAGTTCTCTATACTTTAATAGTATAGCGGCTATTCACGATTGACAAGTGAATACATGATGAAGAATTCACTTTCACATTCATTTTATTTTTTTATGCTATATGTATTTTTTAAATTATAATACGGTATGTGAAATTAACAATATTTCATGTGGATTGGAAATTAAGTCACGATGTTTAAAATAGAATCGCTGATGTCGCGTGACCGTTTGGAAAAGAAGAATGAGCTGAATGTTCTACAAGTTGAATGATTTTATATGATACAAAAAACAGTCCCAATAAAAATATGATTCAATAAGTTTATTAATATCCTAAAGTCAAAGCAATAATAGCTTAAAAAGCAAGTATACAGAAAGCAATTTTAGAAAAGCAGGTAAACAGTAATATGAATTCACATCTTCAAATTCCGGTATAAATTGTTTAATTTCATAAAAATAAAAATGCCTTTTCAGGCATCTTTATTTTTGCAAATACTCTTTCATTATATAGTACAATACAGTTATTAAAACAATTGCTATAAAAAATGAGAATGATGCCACGATATATCCATCTTTATTTAACACATAACACAGTGAGATAGATAATATAAAAACCGGAAATACGAGACGTACTTTATCTTTAATTTCTTCTGTCGTATCTGTACGATGAAAATACTGTGTAATTCCTACCATGAGAGAAGACAAAATAATAACCGATAATAGCAAAGGCCCTGGCATTCCGATCTCCCCTTTCTCTACTCCTATTATATACAAACTCTCACTTCGTTAAAAGCAAGACAATTCAGTAAATAAAACAAAGTGAAGTTGCTATCCATATTGAATTCATTCCAATTACTCACTTTCTTTCAAATTAAATATGGTATATAGTATTCCCTTCATTTTCAAGTTACAAACAATACCCCTACATTTTAAATGACTGATGTTGTAATATTCATTTTCATATGTTGAAATCCTGCAAATATAACTCGTCAAAATATGCACCATTCTAAAAAGTATCTAGTCCGACGTCTAAATGTCCATTTGTTTAGACAGTTAGACACTTTATTACTGGCATTTCTTCTTAATTAAGGACATTAAAACTGGCACGCTACTTGCAATATCAAATAAATTATAAAGGACATTTTAGCTTGTATCGAGAAATAAGAATGAGAAGATATATAAGAGGAGGATTCAAAATGACTGAAAATGTTTTATTTTCCATTCACGAAAATGGCGTCGCGTCAATCACTTTAAATCGCCCAAAAGCACTTAACTCTTTATCTTATGATATGTTACATCCGATTGGTCAGAAACTAAAAGAATGGGAAAAAGATGATCGTATTGCCGTAGTAATCTTGAAAGGTGCTGGCACGAAAGGATTTTGCGCTGGCGGTGATATAAAAACATTATACGAAGCACGTTCAAATGAAGTTGCATTACAGCATGCTGAACATTTTTTTGAAGAAGAATACGAAATAGATACTTATATATATCATTATCCAAAACCAATTATTGCTTGTTTAGATGGAATTGTAATGGGTGGTGGCGTCGGTCTTACGAATGGGGCAAAATATAGAATTGTAACAGATCGTACAAAATGGGCCATGCCTGAGATGAACATTGGTTTTTTCCCAGACGTTGGAGCTGCTTATTTCTTAAACAAGGCTCCTGGGCAGACTGGTCGGTATGTTGCGTTAACAGCATCTGTTTTAAAAGCTGCTGATGTATTATATATAAAAGCTGCTGATCATTATATGCCATCGGAAACTTTACCTACTTTCCTAGATGCAGTCGAAAAGGTAAATTGGCATGATCAAAATATACATATCACTTTAAAAGAACTCATTAATAAATATGAAACAGCTCCTAGTGTAGAAAGTGAACTTGTTTCCTTATTAGAAGAAATTGATCAACATTTTTCATTCCATACAGTTGAAGATATCATCCATTCATTAGATAATGCTGACGGATCCTTCGCTTCAAAAACGAAAGAAACATTACTATCAAAATCTCCGTTCTCATTAAAAGTAACATTAAAACAACTTATTGACGGAAAGGAAAAATCGATAGAAGAATGCTTTGCAACAGATCTCGTGCTCGCTAAAAATTTCATGAGGCACGAAGATTTCTTTGAAGGAGTACGTTCAGTCGTTGTCGACAAAGATCAAAATCCAAAGTATAAATATAAACAATTAAGTGATGTTTCAGATGAAGATGTCAATCGCTTCTTCAATCTGCTTAATGCCTAATCAAAAAGCTAGATGAAAGCAACCTATTTGCTACTTCATCTAGCTTTTTTCCTTCTAGACATATGTATTATGTATCTTCATTATCAGAACGATGGAGGCGTTACAGCGAATAAAATAACGGCATCTTGATCAAATAGATTCTCCCATTTATGTTTCATGTAAGAAGGGATTTTCACACTATCCCCGGGGTATAAAGTATATATATCTTGCTGTAAATACAAGATAATCTGTCCTTCTAAAACATGAGCAATTTCCTCTCCTTTATGCTCTAAAAGTTTTTCGGAGGAAACAGAATTAGGTGGCAAAGTCATTAAAGATACTGCCAAAGCACCCGTTAAATCTGGTGATAATAATTCATAGGATAAATTTCCTACGATCATTTTTTTACGTGCATTCGCTCTTATAACTAGATCATCCGTGTTCGTATCTTCAATGAGAAAACTAAAAGTTGGAACTTCTAAAGCCTTGGCTAGCAATTTCAATGTTTGAATCGAAGGATTAGCTAATCCACGTTCAATTTGACTTAACATAGAAGGTGTTATTTCTGCCATTTTAGCTAACTCTCGCATACTCAGCTCCTTATATTCCCGAAGCTCTTTCACCTTTTTTCCGATATTTATATTTTCCATACCTCATGCTCCTTCAAACAATATGATAGATATATTTTAACATACTTAAATTTTATTTATCATATCACTTAAATTGTGTTAAACTATTTTTAATTAAATTTTCTGAAAAACAAGCACAGAAAGGTGGAGTGATTGTGGAGAACTATCTTCTTTTTATTATCATGTCTATTTGTCTTATTATTTTACCCGGGCCTGATACTGCAATGGCTACAAAAAACACTCTTACTTCAGGAAAAATAGGAGGTGTAAAAACGGTTTTCGGCACATGTATCGCCCTTTTAATTCATACTTTAGCGGCTGTAATTGGGCTTTCCGCTATCATTGTTAAATCTGCTCTCTTATTTTCTATTTTTAAATATGTTGGTGCCTTTTATCTAGTCTATTTAGGAATAAAAGCACTTTTATCTTTAAAAAGCAAAAACAGCATAGATACAAATGAGTTACCTATGAAACGTACAGATGAAAACAGCTCTTGTTTTCGCCAAGGGTTTCTTACTAATCTTTTAAATCCTAAAGTCGCTGTATTCTTTTTGACCTTTTTACCACAATTTTTAAATCCTAACCATAATACATTCATTCAATTTCTAACCATGGGTCTTACCTATCTCGTTTTAACCGTGATATGGTTTGCCTTTTATATCTTCTTAATTGATAAAATCAGTGTTTTCATGAAAAAACCAGCTACTCAAAGATACATCCAAGGAGTTACTGGTATTGTATTAATTGGATTTGGCATCAAATTAGCTTTTGAAAAGAATAGTTAACGATGAAAAGTACACCCCTCTCTAATGGAGGCCACTGAAAAAGTCCTTATAGTTAAAAAAGTGAACTCAAACATAGACACGGGTATGATATGGCATCTTCCTCGGGTCTCATTGGCATGCAAATGCAAGGAGCAATGGCAATATTCGCTGTTAACTTAAAACGAATTATGACCTTATTAAAAGGAAAACAGTAACAAAAATATAGAGAGAAAGGCGACTTTTCGTTCAAAACTGAACGAAAAGTCGCCTTTTTTGTTTTACACGTGTTTTATGAGATGAAAAACGAAAGTTTTTCAGTGGCCTCCTCTAATGAGGGGTGTACTTTTTGTACATGTATATGCTATTCATCTATTAAAACCAGCGCTCTGTCACAACTTTTTTACGTGTATAGAATTGAACACCGTCTGTTCCATTTGTTCCAAGATCACCATAGAAGGATGCTTTATTTCCAGCAAATGCGAAGAATGCCATCGGTGCTGGAACGTTAACGTTTACGCCAATCATTCCTGCATCGATATTATCACGGAATGTTTGCGCATGTTTACCGCTTGATGTATAAATAACTGCACCATTTGCAAATTTGGATTGATTTGTAAGTTTAATGCCTTCTTCTAAATCTTTTACTCTCACAATACTTAAAACTGGAGCAAAAATTTCATCTTGCCAGATTTTCATAGCTTGATTCACACCATCAAAGATTGTTGCTCCAACAAAATATCCTTCACGGGCTTCTTCATTAATTTTACGACCATCTACTAATAAAGTAGCCCCATCTGCTACACCACTATTAATATAGCCTAGTACACGCTCTTTATGAGATTCACGAATTAATGGACCTACATAATTATCTTCATGGAAACCATCGCCAACTTTTAATTTACGTGTTTCCGCTACTAGTACATCAATAAACTCATCAGCAATTTCATCCACAACAGCTACAACAGAACATGCCATGCAGCGCTCTCCACTGCTCGCAAATGCAGAACCAATAACACCTTGTACTGTTTTTTCAAGATTGCAATCTGGCATAACAATCGCATGATTTTTCGCTCCTGCGAGTGCTTGTACTCGTTTTCCATATTTTGTTCCTGTTTCGTATACATAACGTGCAACTGGCTCAGATCCAACGAATGAAACCGCTTGAATGTCCTTATTTTCTAGAATGCTATTTACAACGTCTTTTCCGCCTTGCACTAAATTTAAAACTCCTTTTGGGAAACCTGCTTCATAGAATAACTCTACCAGTCTCTCAGCTAAAAGTGGTGTTCTTTCAGATGTTTTTAATACGAATGTGTTACCGCAAGCAATTGCTAATGGGAACATCCATAATGGAATCATCATCGGGAAGTTAAACGGTGTAATACCAGCAACAACTCCAATTGGGTAACGCCAAATCGAACCATCAATTCCACCTGCAATGTTCGGGAGTGCTTGCCCCATCATTAAATTTGGTGTTGATGTTGCCAATTCTACAGCCTCAATACCACGCTGTACTTCACCACTCGCATCTTTTAATGTTTTTCCATTTTCTAATGTGATAATTTTCGCAAGCTCATCTTTATTTTCTTGCAAAAGTTGTAAATATTTGTATAGCTGTCTTGAACGATTTGGAACCGGCACTTTAGACCATGTTTCATAAGCTGTTTTTGCAGCTTCAACAGCACGCTCCACATCTTCTTTTGGAGAAAGCGGAACATAAGCGATTATTTTCCCAGTTGCAGGATTTGGAACAGCTTCAACTTCCGTACCAGTAGATTCTACCCATTCACCATTAATATGATTTTTCACTCGTTTAATTTCTGTTGTAATCATTGTATTCGCTCCTTTTTTATTGTTATAAGTTCGAATTGTTTCTCACAATTTATAATTCGACGCTATAACCATTCATTATTCATGACTAGAGATTACTTGTTCACTTATCTTCTTATATAAAGCAGCCATGTCTTTTTCCCCATACCCCGCTTTACCCGCTTCATCATACAAGTTCAACAGCATTTCACTTACTGGTAAGTGAAGTTCACTTTCTTTTGCTAAATCAACCGCAAATCCTAAATCTTTCTTTAATAGATTTACAGTAAAACCTGGCTCATAGTTTTCTGGTGCAATAAAGCTTTTATAGTTGCGCTCATAAATTCTACTTTGTCCGTAACTCACATTTAGAATATCAAACATTTTCTCTAAATCCATATTGTTTTTCTTCGCTAAAGTCAAAGCTTCACTTACACCCGCTGTGTAGAAACCTATCAATAAGTTATTAATAAGCTTTACAGTCGTGCCACTATCAATTTGTTCACTTACATGAAACACATTTGCCCCTAATACTTCCATCACTGGTAAACCTTTTTCATATACTTCTTTTGATCCACCGACCATAAAAGTTAATGTGCGATTTTCTGCTCCAATCACCCCACCACTAACCGGCGCTGCTAAGAAATCTACTTTTTTATCATTAGCAGCTTCTGCTAATCTTTTATTCAATTGCGGTGCTACTGTACTGGTATCAATTAGAACAACATTCGGATGACTATTCTCAATTAAACCCTCTTCTCCAAAATAAACCGCTTCCACATCTCGCGGAGATGGTAAACTTGTAAAAATCAAATCACATGTTTCTGCCAAGTTTGCAATTGATAAGCCGATGATTCCTCCATCTTTCTCAAAAGAAGCCTCAGCATCTTTATTTAAATCGACGCCATATACAGTGTAATTTGATTTAACTAAATTTTTAGACATTGGAAGGCCCATATTACCTAAACCAATAAAACCAATCTTTTTCATATTGTTCTCCTCCTATTTAAACAATATATTTTCCGCGATTTATAATGGCTTTTGCAATTTCTCTCTTTTTCATAAATATGTTCGTATATAGAGGTATTGACAGTTGACGAATTTCATCTAGAATAGCGTTTCTATTTTGCTCTTCTTGTACTGCTGCAGAAAGAAGAACCATTGCTGCTGATTCTACTTTACGATACCCTTCCTCACAAAGAACATCTGTTACGAACTGTTTTGTACGTTCTTTTTCTTCACCATTTTTACTCACTGCTTTCTTCGTACGTAAAAATGCTGATTCCATTACATACACATCTTTCAACATGTCTGCTAATACGCGTGAATATTCTTGTTCTTGCTCGATTTTTAATTCAGGAGTTTGAGATAGCGTTTTCAAAGATTGCTTCAATAACTGTTTCGATAATAAAATATAACGATGGTTTCGTTCTATATTTTCAAATGTGCCTTCGTCTACTTGATCTCCTATTTGCTTCGTTTGTTTCATTAACATTTTCGCAACTGTTAAGCGGTTAATTTCATTCGTTCCTTCAAATATACGGCTAATTCTAGCATCACGATATAATCGTTCTACTTCATATTCTTGCATATAACCGTAGCCACCATGAATTTGTACAGCTTCATCCACAATATTTCCTAGTGTTTCCGAAGCATTCACTTTATTAATGGCACACTCCATTGCAAATTGAGACATTTTCTGCATGATGCTTCCATCCCCATTTGTCTCATGAATTGCCTCGTCAATTACGCCTGCTGTTCGATAAGCTGCACTCTCTGCACCGTATGTAGCGATAATCATATTTGCAATTTTCTCTCGAATCATCGTGAAATCAACTAATTCTGTTTGAAACTGTTTTCGTTCTTTTCCGTATTGAACAGATAAACCAATTGCTTGTTTTGCTGTTCCAATATTTCCAAAAGCGAGTTTCAATCTAGCGAAATTGAGGATATTAAGGGCTACGTAATGACCCTTTCCAACTTCCCCTAATACATTTTCAACTGGAATTACAACATCCTCTAAAATGAGTGTCGCAGTCGAAGATCCTTTAATGCCCATTTTCTTTTCTTCTAAGCCAATTGAAACACCTTCACATGTTCTTTCGACAATAAATGCTGTCATTCCTTTATTTGTCTTTGCAAAAACAACATATACATCAGCCATATGAGCATTTGTAATCCACTGCTTTTCCCCATTTAATTTCCAAGTTGTTCCTTCTTCATTTAATACAGCGCTTGTTTTTGCACTTAATGCATCTGATCCAGCATTAGGTTCTGTTAATGCATACGCTCCAATCCATTCGCCTGATGCAATTTTAGGTAAGTATTTTTCCTTCTGCTCGTTTGTGCCATAGTATATATATGGCAATGTTCCTACACCAGCATGAATATTAAAGGAAACACTAAATGCTCCTGCATATCCCATCTTTTCTGCTACAAGGCCAGAAACTGCCTTTCCTAATTCGAACCCACCATATTCTTCTGGTACCTCTATACTTAACAACCCAAGTTCTCCGGCCTTTTCAAACAACCCGCGAGAAACTTGATAATTGTGCTGCTCGATATTTTCAATTTGAGGAACAATTTCCTGTTTAACAAACTGTTCTGTTGTTTTTGCGATTAAATCTTCATCACCTGAAAAATCTTCCGGTGTAAAAAAAGTTGTATTAAGATTCTTATTCAGCGAAAAAAATTCGTCCCATTGCAACTTTGTTTTCTCCATCTGTATCCCCCTATCATTTCGGTCTTCATTTTCTTTATATGCAAAATCTATGCCAAACTAAAAACTTGATAGAACCTGGGCTAAATAAATAGAAAACGTAAAACTGTCTAGACAGTTTTACACTGTTTATAACAATTTGCCTAGATTTTGAATCGTGATAATTTGTTATAAAGAGTCGCCCTAGAAATCCCTAACAATGCTGCTGCCTTTGACTTATTCCCTTTTGCTTCTTTTAAAACGCGTTCAATTAATCCTCGCTCTTCCTCTTCACGTACCACTTTCATCGCTTCTTGCTTTGCTGGTAAAGACTGAATCATAGGTACTAATTTCTTCTGTTCCATATCCCGATAATAGAATTCTTCTGGTAAATCCTTAGCTCGTATATGTACATCATCCGATAGTGCAAATAGTCTTTCTAACACATTGATTAATTCCCGAACATTTCCTGGCCAATTGTAATGGAACATAAGGCGTAATACTTCTTTATCAAGTGTCTTTTCTTTAGCACCATACATTTGACATAACTTTTGTAAATGTTCTTCGACAATGAGTGGGATGTCTTGCTTTCGAAAACGAAGTGGTGGAATATGAATCGGAATAACATGAAGACGATGATATAAATCTTCTCTAAATGTACCTTCTCTAACCATTTGTTTTAAATCTTTATTTGTCGCTGCAATTAGCCTAAAATCAACTGGAATTGGATGTGTACCACCAATTCTTTCTATCTCCCTTTCTTGTAAAACACGTAAAATTTTCACCTGTGTTAATAGAGACATATCACCGATTTCGTCTAAAAATAACGTGCCATGATTCGCAAGTTCAAACTTTCCTGCTTTCCCGTTCTTTTTCGCACCTGTAAAAGCACCTTCTGCATAACCAAACAGTTCGGATTCTAGTAAATTATCAGGAATAGCAGCACAGTTCACACTGATAAATGGACCGTTTTTTGTTATACCTGTATCATGTATAGCTCTTGCAAATTGCTCTTTACCAACACCACTTTCTCCAGTAATTAACACAGACGCTTTCGACCCAGCTGCTTTTCGAGCCATTTTTTTCGTTTCAGAAATCGTCTGACTTTCTCCAAGAATATCTTCGAATCGAATTTGCTTCTTCTTCGGTTTAGAAAATAACGGTTTGACAGCACTATCTTTTTGATCAAACCTCTCTAGTATTTTATAAATATCTGAAATCCCTTCATGAATAAGCATGCCTACAGCACCTATCACTCTTCCTTGCTTCCAAATCGGCATCCGATGCACAACTAAATTTTGGCCTTGCAAACGATGCACTTGATTTCTTTCTGGTACCCCTGTTTTTAATACAACTGGAAGCCTCGTATTCTCAATTACATTTTCGGCCAGTTGTCCAATTGCTTCTTCTTTCGATACTCCGACAAAGCGGCTATACGTATCATTAAACATTTGAATGACGCCGTTTTCATCCACAATCGCAATGCCTTCATACGCAGTGTCGAAAGACAAACGAAACCATTCAATTAATTGTTGTGATTCTTTTAATTGCTGTTTTAGAAACTTTTGAAAAGCGAAAAGTTCAGGCTTGTCTATGATTCCTACAAGTACTCCGTCTTGTTCAGTTGTCACATAAAATGGTATATCCTGTAATTCGTTCATAGTTGTTTTCATACTACCCTTATTAATAGAATTAGTGACAATCATATGAACTAACATACTTTTATCACTTTTTTGTTGTATCCACTGAATACAATCTGTTAGTTTTACAATGCCAATCATTTGCTTTCCATCTAGCACAGGAAGTTCATCCTTTGATATTTTAATAAGAAGTTTAACTGTTTCAGTAATCGTATCGTTACTTCTCACAAACTGGAAATCTTGCTGCATCCATTTTTCTACAGAGAAATCTTTTGTAGAACTCATATCTTCTCACCTCTTGTATACAACAATTCAAATCATATAAAAAGGCGATGAATTCTCACATCAAGCAGTTGTTCTTGCCCAAGATGTCCCATCATCGCCTTTCTTCTCTGTTCTATTGATCTTCAGATAAAACTGTTTTTGCAATTCCGTTATCTAATTCCTCAAAATCATGATACGAAATTGTTTCATACAATTCACTTCTCGTTTGCATGTTAGATAACCCTTCTTTTTGTGAGCCTGTTTCTTTAATTAGCATAAACACACGCTCATATGCTTTTGCTGCAACGCGAAGTGATGTAACCGGATAAATCACCATTTGGAAGCCCATATTTGCAAATTCTTCTGCACTATAATATGGAGTTTTCCCAAATTCAGTCATGTTCGCAAGCAACGGAACATTTACTTTACTGTTGAACAAACGGAATTCTTCTTCGGATTGAAGTGCTTCCGGGAAAACAGCATCTGCACCTGCTTTTACATAAGCAATCGCTCTTTCAATTGCTGCATCTAATCCTTCTACACCGCGAGCATCTGTACGTGCTACAACAACAAGTGTTGGTGCTACTTCTTTAATCGCTTTAATCTTCTGTACTAATTCCTCAGTGGAAACAAGTTTTTTTCCATTTAAGTGTCCACATTTTTTCGGTAATTGTTGATCTTCAATTTGGACAGCGGCTACATTTGCTTCCACCATCTCTACAGCCGTTCTTGCTACATTTAACACTCCACCAAATCCTGTATCAATATCGACAAGAAGAGGTAAGTCCGTTGCTCTAACAAGATCTCTTGCTCTGTCAGCTACTTCAGTAGACGTTACAATACCTAAATCTGGCAAACCCTTACTTGCTGTATAAGCAGCTCCCGATAAATAAAGAGCTGAAAATCCAGTGTTTTTTGCAACAAGAGCAGCCATTGCATCATGAGCACCAGGGATTTGTAAAATTTCAGGTGCCTCTACTAAAGCTCGGAATCGATTAGCAAGCTCTTCTTGTGTTGACGGTTTATTCACAACCCAAGCCATTCTTATTCCCCCTATACTTAAATTAAGAAAAGATCTACAAATTCATTTACATTCATATTTTCTAACTTTTCTTCATTCAAACAAGCTTCATGAATTTTTTCTTGTTGTTTATTAGAATAATGAACAGCCATATTTGCAGAAAACTTTTGAACAACCTTTGGAATCGCTTCGTCTCTACGGAAACGGTGACCTAATGGGTATTCACACTCTACGTTTTCTGTTACTGTGCCATCTTTAAAATGAACTTGAACAGCGTTGGCGATTGAGCGCTTGTTCGGATCAAGGTAATCCAAACTATACTGTTTATTTTCTACAACAACCATCTTATTTCGTAATTCATCTACACGAGGGTCAAATGCAACTTCATCCTCATAGTCATCTGCAACGATATCGCCTTTTAATAGACCAATTGCAGTAATGTATTGTAAGCAATGATCGCGGTCAGCTGGGTTATTTAATAGACCTTCTTTATCAATAATACGAACCGCCGATTCATGTGTTGTAATTGTAATACGGTCAATTTCCTCTAATCGCTCTTTCACTTCTGGATGTAATTTCACTGAGCATTCTGCAGCTGTTTGAGCATGGAATTCTGCTGGATATGATACTTTAAACAATACATTTTCCATTACATAAGAATCTAAAGGTCTTGCTAATTTTAGTTCCTGCTTATTAAATAATACATCTTGGAATCCCCATCCTGGTGCAGATAACGCTGTTGGATAACCCATTTCACCTTTTAATGCAGTAAGTGCAAGGTAAACACCACGGCTTGTTGCATCCCCAGCTGCCCATGATTTACGTGAACCTGTATTTGGGGCATGACGATATGTACGAAGACTAGAGTTATCAATCCATGCATGAGACAATGCGTTAAAGATTTCTTCACGCGTGCCACCAAGCATTTTTGTAACAACTGCTGTTGTCGCTACTTTTACATATAATACATGGTCAAGACCAACGCGGTTTAAACTATTTTCTAATGCAAGTACACCTTGGATTTCATGAGCTTTAATCATCATTTCAAGTACATCGCGTACTTTTAATGGTTCTTTTCCTTCTGAAATACGAACGCGGCTCACATAATCTGCAACAGCTAAAATTCCACCTAAATTATCAGACGGGTGTCCCCATTCTGCAGCAAGCCATGTATCGTTATAATCCAGCCAACGAATCATACATCCAATATTAAAAGCACCGCGTACTGGATCAAGTACAAATGATGTTCCTGGTACACGTGTACCATTTGGCACAACTGTTCCTGGTACAACTGGTCCAAGGAGTTTCGTACATTCAGGATATTGCAGCGCTAAAATTCCGCATCCAAGCGTATCAAGTAACACATAGCGTGCTGTGCTAAATGCTTCTGAGCTCGTCACCTCTTTATTTAATACATAATCCGTAATCTCTTCTAAAATTGCATCTTTTTGTTTAATTTCATTTGTTTTAATCATGCTATCCTTCCCTTTCTGTCGAAAATTCGTTATTATTGAGGATGGGTGTCGGTCAAACACCCACCTGGCGGGCGGCCTTAACAACTCCCCAGTTGTTTTTATTTGCTAAGCACATGTCGCTCGCCGATATAATTTACACGTGGGCGGAACAAGCGATTGTTTGTATGCTGTTCAATAACATGCGCACATAAGCCTACTGTTCTAGAACTGAAAAAGATTGGCGTGTACAGTTGAATTGGAATGCCTAACATCCAATATACTGGAGCTGCATAATAATCTAGATTCGGATAGATTCCTTTTTCCTTCTCCATAATTTTCTCTCCAGCTTCACACATTTCATATAATGTATAATCACCTTTTACATCACATAACTGTTTTAAAGCTTCTTTCATCATGAGTGCTCTTGGATCCATCTTCTTCATGTAGACGCGATGTCCAAATCCCATGATTTTTTCTTTGTTATATAATTTTTTTTGCAGTAACTCTTCAAATTTCTCAACATTTCCAGCTTCTAACAGCATGTACATAACTGCTTCATTTGCACCGCCATGTAGGCTTCCTTTTAAGGATGCGACTGCTCCTGTTAAAGCACCATATAAGTCTGATTGCGTAGATGCGATAACGCGAGCTGTGAATGTAGAGTTTGGCATTTCATGTTCACTATATAAAACTAAAGAGCGGTCGAAGATTTTCTCTTCAAGCTCAGTCGGTTTTTTACCAGTTAACATATAGAAGAAATTCGCACTATACGATAACTCCTGAAGCGGCCCGATTGGCTCTTCATTGCTTAAAATATGATAACTGTTCGCAACAATATTTGGCACTTTGCTTAACAATTTATAACCACGACTTTTGTTCACTTCTAGCGAACGGTTTTCAATATCGTTATCATAACCAGCTAATGCTGATACACCTGTACGTAACCCATCCATCGGGTGCGTTTCTTTTGGCAATGCTTTTAAAACATTGAATACACCTTCTGGTACTTCATATTCTTCCTTCAATTTCTGTTCAAGTTTTTCCTTTTCATCCTCATTTGGTAGATGTTCTTCTAATAAAAGGTGCACAATGTCTAAATAACCTTTTGTCTTTGATAGTTCAATTAAGTCATATCCTTGAATAACAATTTCACCTTTTACCGTATCGAGAAACGAAATTTTCGTCTCCGCTGCGACTACACCATCTAATCCCGGGGAAAATTTTTCTTCAGCTTTCATTATCATTTCCTCCAATCCTAATAGATCTTCGTGCACATAACTGTAAGCCTTTACAACATTGTGAACTACATTTCTATTTCAATGTATCAGAGTTTTTAGAAGATTTCAATTTATTTTATAATGATAAGTTTCCTATACTTTTCCTGCTGTAATAAAATTGTTTTTTAAGAATAACATCTAAATTTTTTATCAAAAAGCCCGTTGTCCCTTCTTTTTCTTTTAAACCGAAATATATTGATTTTCAATAAAATTCCATATAAAGCTTATACAACAAACAATTTACTCCGTATATTTATTATCTTTTTTCAGCACACAAAAAAGCGAGTTGTACATATACACAACTCGCTCACACTTATTTTATATATCGATATTAATTAAATACAATTTTTATATAAAATATTTTCATTTTTAATAAAATTATTATTTTACATAGTTAAATTCAATTTCGTCCATTTTCTTATGATAACTTACTACTAAATCACAGTCCCGAAAATACCAAATATCGTCGGAATCGACAAAAAAAATTGAATGCCATCCTGTTCAACAGATGCGGCTATATCTTCTGACACCTCAAAAGCCACTCCTAAAGAATAACTAGGCTGAATGGTGCTATTATCTCCATATAAAAACTCATAAAAGGTATTATTTATTACAATCATATTGTATCTTTTTATATAGGGACTTCCTTCCGTAAATAGATGTGTTTTTATAAAAAAAGTCCACCATCTATAGTTGGAGTTAGTCTTTCGACTATTGAACTATTAAATAAGTTTATATTTTTTTTGAATATAATTATTGAAAGCGGCTCTTCATATTATAAGGTATCAAACAATAGGTGGTGAGAATTATAACGCATATTATTGATTTTCAAGCTATTCAGCCACGTAGTAAAACAAATGCAAGACAACCAATTCCAATTGACCATTCTCCAAAAAGAAATTCAGTTGCTCAGTTACGAGTAAATATTCCACGTAGAGACTCCCGTGACAACACAGTAGAATTAATCGCAACAGTTGGAGTTGAAGGAGTTACAAACATCGCTCAAATCGTATTTCGTATTTTCCGCCATCATACTGAGATTTTCAACACTCAAGTTGGGATCGAATCCACTGATTCAGAACAATTTTATGCTGTAACCTTCCAAGCAATTGACAAAGATCTAAGATCCGGAACTCATGTTTACACGCTTACTGTTGAAAATATGACTGCCGGTGCCGAAGCTGCAATAGTAGGTCCGGTTTCTTTTAGCGCGTTAGCTATTGGCAACGACCACGATTGCTGTTAATGAAACTACTACAATATCTAAATGTCTTTCTTGTTCTTTTTTATATACATTCTATACTCTGTAAAAATTCGCGTGCACATTTGCAGCTCGTGCAAGAATATACTGCTATATAATACGATTTAGGGGTGATTCTTTTATGTATTTATTTCCAACAAGAATTGCCGTTGTAGCCCCAGTTGCCTCTCCTTCTGTCCATTCTGTTCCCGTTCATACAGCAACTTCTGATGTTGGCATTGAACTCCCAGCAACTTGGCAGCAATATCAATTATCAGGTGGAGCAACACCTTCATTTTGGCATCACGGCACACCTCCTAGTGGCACTACCTATTATGGTCATCCTCCCCATTCTCCGTATCCACCTCTCCAGATTTTCTATCATTTCCCATCAATTTATTTTCAAAATTTTTATGGGACCTTCAACATTTGAACATATATATATATTCTTCCATTTCATATACAGTATTTTTATACATGATAGCATACAAAAAAACACCTAAGTTACCGATCGATCTCCGGTATCCTAGGTGTTTTCCATACACTTTTATATGATTGAAACTTTAAAAAACATTATATTTATTGACCACCATTTGGAGTTGCCTCTCCTTGACCATTTCCATTGCTCGGTTGTGTTGCATTTTCTTGGCCGTTTTCACCGCTTGGTGGAGTTGTATTCCCCTGGCCATTTCCGCTGCCTGGCGGGGTTGTATTCCCTTGGCCATTTCCACTGCCTGGTGGAGTTGTACTTCCTTGGCCGTTTCCACTGCCTGGTGGAGTTGTATTTCCTTGGCCGTTTCCATTGCTCGGCGGAGTTGTATTCCCTTGACCATTTCCATTGCTCGGCGGGGTTGTATTCCCTTGATCATTTCCATTGCTCGGCGGGGTTGTATTCCCTTGATCATTTCCACCTTGATTATTTGTTGCATTGTCTTCATTTTGTTTATTTTGATCATTATTTTGCTTATTTTCTTCATTTTGTTTTTGCTCTTGTTGTTTTTTATCTCCATCTGTTTGTTGCTGCTGTTCTTGCTGTTTATTTTGACCATCATTTTTCTGCTGTTCACTTGAGTTTGAATTTGACGTGCTCGGATTTGGAGAAGAATCTCGTTTTGCACCTTTCACACGTAATTCATCACCCTCTTGAACAACACTACTTGGCGCCTTAAAACGTGACGTATTTGTTCCAAATTTACTCATCATTTCTTTAAAAATCTGTTGTGCAATTTTCGTATTTTTGCTGCTTATATAATCTTCAGGACTATCTTTCATATATCCAGTCCAAACTGCCATTGTATACTGCGGTGTATAACCCGCAAACCAACTATCACGCGATGCACTAGATGGTATACCATATTTCGATATTTGTTCAGATGAATAGTTTGTTGTTCCTGTTTTACCTGCCACATCTAAAGAACTTACATTAGCTGCTGTACCAGTACCAGAACTCACAACAGAACGTAGCATATCTGTGATCATATATGCTGTATAATCTTCCATAACACGTTTCGATTTTGGTTCAAAACTTTGTGATTTCCCATCAGGATAAACCACTTTTTTAACAAAGTGTGGTTTTGTATATTTACCATCATTACCAAATGTAGCATATGCCCCTGCAATTTCAGTTGGCGATACTTCATTTGTACCAATTGCTGTTGACTCAACTGCATCTTTTTTAAATGGAATACCTAAGCTTTCTGCAAAGCTTTGTGCTTTACTTAATCCTACCTCTTTTGCTGTTTTAATTGCTGGTATGTTACGAGACCATTTAAGAGACTCACGCATTGTTATCATACCTTTATACGTTTTATCAGCATTTTGAACCTGTTGTCCTGTCGAATATTTATATGCTGAATCATCGAGTTGATGATAAGTTGGCCATTTTAAATATTCAATTGCTGGACCATAGTCAAAAATTGGCTTCATTGTTGAACCTGCTGAACGATCTAGTTCAATTGCCATATTATGCCCTTTGAATGTCGCTTTATTTTCACCACGTCCACTACCTATAGCGCGAATTTCTCCAGTTTTTGTATCCATAAATGTAAAAGCACCTTGGAATTTATCATTTGGATAACTAATAATATTTTTGTTTAAAAGATCATCAGCATATTTCTGCGCTTCTTGGTCTAAAGTTGTGTAAATAGATAACCCATCAGATCCAACGTTTGCATCTGGTAACTCTTTCTCTACTTCCTTCACAACAGCGTCTATAAATGCTGGATATGGCATTTCTGTAACTTCTTTAGGAGGAAGTAGTCCGTCGGTTACAGGGACCTTCGATGCTTCTTCCATTTGTTTTTTCGAAATATATCCATGTCGATTCATTAAATGTAAGACAACATTTCTACGCTCTGTTGCCCGCTCTACATTTTGCGGTTTTGTTGGATCATAAATACTAGGGCCTTTTGGTAGTCCTGCAAGCATCGCAGCCTGTGGTAAAGTTAAGTCCTTTAATTCTTTTCCATAATAGTTTTCAGCTGCTGTTGCAATACCATATGAGCGGTTCCCTAAATTAATCTTATTTAAATACATTTCTAATATTTCATGTTTTGAATATTGCTGTTCTAACTTATAAGCTAAAAATATTTCTTGTGCCTTACGCTTAGGGGTTTTATCCATAGACAAGAAATAGTTTTTAATAACCTGTTGGGTAATTGTACTTCCGCCTTGTGAGCCATAATTCCCAGTAAGGCTGACTAAAACAGCACGTGCAGTCCCTTTGAAGTCAACACCACTATGATCATAAAAACGTGCATCCTCTGTAGCTAAAAATGCATTTTCTATTAATTTAGGTACTTGATCATACGTAATATTTGTTCGTTTCTCTTTCCCATATTCATATATCAGCTTTTTATCTTTATCATAAATTTTTGCTGATAATGGATTGACAAGCTTTTCCTTTTCAAGTTTCGGAGCATCTTTTATCATAATGAAAAAAGTAGTTACTCCTCCTACGAGCGCCACGATTCCAAGTATTAAACATCCAATTAAAAATTTACGAAAAAACGATGTTTTACCTTTCGTTTTTTCTACATTAGCACTTGGTTGCTTTTTCTTTTGTACTTGTCTTCGCTCTTCTCGAGAGCGATAATTTTCTGACATCTTGCTTTCTCCTGCCTTTCAATTCTCCCGTTGATTTACACGAAAATGAAACCAACATCTTGATTTCACCTCAACAAATAAGCCTATATACTTTGGACAACTTTTTCCCCTCTATCTTTCTAATAATACTTACATGTAACACATATAATATAAGAGGTTGGCTTTCATTTTGCTTTTGGCATAAGTTAATTCGAAAATTTTAAACAGCAAAGTATAAAAAAACATATAACCTCGTATAAATAATATACTTTTTTTTCATTTGGTCAAACTTTTTTATTTGAAAAACTATTACTAGTAAATCAATAGTGCAATAAAAATATCACACCAATATGAATTTCGTGTGAACTCACAATAAACTAAGCGATCACAAAAAACAGTACTATATAAATACAAATTGAAAAACCGACATAAAACCTTTCTTTTTTAGGTAAAAGAGAGCATCCGGCCATGCATAGAAGCGATCAGACCCTCTTCCTACCCCATAGAAAATGAGTGCAGGCCACCCTTTGTTCTTCATAGCAGCGACTTATATGTCGGAAAATCAAAATGGATATATAATATGCAATGTATAGCATCTAAGTATTATAATTCTATAAATTAGCAGGATTTTCCTTTCTTAACAGCTAAACATATTGAAGAAGGGAGATGAACTAACATGACTTTATATCCAGTAATTTCTAAAAATTTAGTCGCTGTAGGTTATAATCCATCATCTATGATTTTACGAATTGAATTCAGAAATGGCACATATGATTTTTACGATGTACCAGAAAGTATATACACAGGATTACGAAACGCGCAATCCAAAAGCTATTATTATGACACCTATATTAGAAATTCCTATCGTCACACCAAAATTTAATCAGTAAGGTTCCTCATTCTCCTAACTTCTTTTCTTGCACTGACTTTCGAAGTAGTGATATTACTGTCTGCAAATAGCATGATAAATAGGAAGCAATTTATATCATTGTATAAATGATTATCTTATGTAAAACAAAAATGGTATTACATTGTTTATCGAATGTAATACCATTTTTAAAATTTAAATATAGCTTCCAATACTACTTGATCACTACTTGCTCCTCTTTAATCCAGCTGCTTTGTCCAATATCAATAGCACCCTCTTTTCTTGCCCAAACACGATAAGAACTTGAACCATCAATCAAACCTTTAAAATTTATACATTCAGGTTCTGCATAATAATTAATTCCATATCCAACGGGGTAGTTTGAATATGCATGGAACCACTCTACATCAAAGTGCTCTAATTTCACCCACTGTTTCTCGTTTCCTAATTTAATCATATCCTTATCTCCACCACCCCAATATCCTTCAAAAATTAGATACGGAATTTTATTTGTGATATGTCCAGTAAATATAGGCTCTTCAGGATTCTTATATAGATGAATTCCGTAACCTTCAGGGTATTTCGAAATAGCAATTCCAATACCTACTGGTTGTCCTAAATTGTCCTGCACCTGACTTGTACCATCTATAAACCATGAAAGTGACTTATCGCTAACTAAATAATTCAAATCAACTTTTCCTATCCCGTCAATATTTCCTGTTTCAGTATATTGCCATATATCACATGGATATGCTGGTTTATTACCACCATATCGCGGAATCCAAAGGAAATCCGCTCTCACCCCACTTAAACCATACTTATTATACATGTGATGACCTACGTACAATCCAACTTTCCAACTCGCAGCTTTACAAGTATCAATAAACGCTTGGGATGCTTCAGCTAACTGATCAGGACCACAACTTTTTAACGTATCATCTTCAACATCAAGAACAAGAAATTTAGCGTTAGCACTTACTCTTGCCATAAAATCTTTTGCTTCTACAATTGCATCTTTAACAGAAACATAACAACCATAAGCATATGCTGCATGTGAAATACCACGTTGTTCCAGATTCGTTACATAGCTTGTATACCGCTCATCAACTGTTCTCGAACCATACTGCACACGGCATATTGCAAGATCAATCTGAGGTGCTACCACATCCCAATCGATATTACCATTCCACTTAGAAATATCAATAATATGTTTGCCCATTATTCATCTCCTCCTTTTGTAATATCACATTTAAATACTTAGAGAAATACTTCAATCTCCCCTCCAACTTGTCCATATACTTGATCGATTCCGACAATATGAATATAGTAGGAATCGATTAAAATAGGTGTGTGTTTTGCCAGTTCGATTTAATACTTTATCGAACGCTAAAGTGAAACTTTAATCAGTGGGGAGCTTACTACCCGCGAATAGAGGGATAAATTAAATATTCAATCAGGATATAAAATGTTATATAACGCCCTATCATGACTCAGTTATATACCTTCTATAAAAACAATTTTCATCGTACACTTTTTAAGAAACAATCCTAAAAATTACTTACCACTATACTTGTAGTAGTAAGTATCTATACTAAACATTGGTAATATTCAATACAAACATTATCAATTAACTATATGAGTCAACTATGTTACATTAATACCACGGTTACTATTACCGTTAAATCCTTGCTCCCTTCAAGGATTTAACATACTCTCCTAATCCAATATGTATAAAAGAAAAAAAGAATCTGTAACAGATTCTTTTTTTCTCATGCTACAACTTAAAAGAGTTTAACAAGAACATATAAAGCATGACTCCCCAGCAAAAAGACCTTTAAATATAAAATTCTGCAAATAACCTATTCTCATTTGTTATACTTAATATGAGGAACGATTGTTACAATTTATATGCTAGCAGAAAACAAAGCAGATGATACAAATTCCTTTTTTCCAAACAAAGCTACAATTATAACAAATGATGGTGAACAAAAAGAAGCTCATCCGTTATTAAGTCAGCAAATTGGTGGTGAATTTACTGGCAAAGAAAAATAAGAAGGCAGTGTAGTCTTCCTTCTCGATGGTGATCCCGAAAAAATTAATCATTTAAAATTAGTATTTAAAGCACCACAAAATAAAGACTCTGTAACAATCGGTGAAGAAAAAACAATTGAATTTGATATGTAACACAAAAGCCGACTTTTTTAAATAAAAGTCGGCTTCCTTCAAAAAATAAGACTTTGTAATATGAGCTTTTAGACATACCACTTAATCTTTATTTCTATTATTGATTTTGTCATATGCTCTAATTTGTTTTTCAAGACGCCTATCTGCTTTTTTATCATTCACCACAAGAATCGCATGGATAACTCCTGGTACCCAAACAATCAATGTCAAAAAGAAGTTTATAATTGCTTGAAACGGTTTTTCGCAAAGTAGAACCGCAAGTGGTGGAAAAAGAATTGCTAATAAATACATCATTCTTATCAGCTCTCCTTATCATTTATTTGTTAATTTATCCCGCATCGACGGACAGTAACACTCCCACTTCAAAATTCAGCTAAAGCAAAGAGGTTATGTATGAACTATCCGTAAAGCCCCATTGATGCGGGCTAATAATCAAATGATAAAAAGCATCCTATTGGACCATCGCCATCAAGTTAAGAAAAGCAAATACCCCAAAACGAAGAAAATGAGTTGAACTCTCATAAATAACTGTAAAATAATAAAATTTTCGTTTTGGGGACACTTCAAAATATTAGCTTGATGGGTATGTATAGTGATCCCTATTATGTATTATGAAACATTACAATTTACTATCACGGGTACGTCGAGAGAAAAAGAAGTATAGCAATGGTGCTGAATTTGTGGTAGTATCACATCTCTTAGAACGACAATTTAAAGTATCAGCTCCCAATGAAAATGGTTTACTGATGTGACATACTTGACATTTGGAGAACGCATCTTGTATCTTTCCACCATCATGGATGCCTTTTAATCGTGAAATTATTAGTTGGGTGATAAGCTTTCAGATTTTAGTTAAAAAGAACTTCATTATTTTTGCAATAGAGTCTTATTGTAACCAGTCTTAGGAAGGGTGATTTGAAATCTCGTTTTCCCTTCGTCTGTATGTAAATAAATTTGGCCTCCGTGTTTCTCCACGATATGTTTTGAAATGGTTAAACCAAGACCTGTTCCCCCGTCGCTTTTTCTTGATTGATCTCCCCTAAAAAATGCTTCAAATACTTTTTCTTTTACCGCATAAGGAATGCCGATGCCATCATCGATGATATTGATATGTATCTTTTGAGTATCTTCAATTAGTGAAATAAGAATATTTGTTCCTTCTGGGTTGTATTTTAGGGCGTTGGACAGTACGTTAGAAACGGCACGATATAACAATGTATAGTTAAACAAAACGTATATTTTCTGAAAAGGGATTTCAAATTGAAAGTTAAATTGTTTTTCTTCAAACAGGCTATAATATTCTGCAGCTATTTCACGAATAAATCCACAAATATCCAATGTGTCAGTTGGAAATGGATAGTCAGGGCTTTCAAGTTTAGACAACTCAAAGACATCCTCAATTAATTCTGTAACGAGTCGTGCTTTTGTATGTATGGTATGTAAAGCTTGCTGTTTCCTCGCTTCCTCCTTAATAAGACCCAATTGTAGTGCTTCAACACAGCTCTGAATAGTTGTAATAGGAGTTTTTAAATCGTGAGAGATATGGACAAGCATGCGCTGCTTGCTTTTTTCTAATTGTTTTTTCTCAATTTCTGTTTTTTCTAGTTTTTCAGCCATTAGGTTAAAGTCATTCTGTATTTGCATTAATTCATAGTTGGATTTAAAACGAAGCCTTTTGTAGTAATAGCCATTTGTGATGTTTCTAATTCCATCAGCAATTGAGCGTAAAGGATTTGTTATTTTCATAGCCATCCAGCGGCTATATATATACATTAAGCCCGAATAAAAGGAGAAAAAGGACAAAGGTTTGAAGTAGCAATTTTGTAAAAGCTGTAATATGCTCTTTCGCTGCACTTGTTATCGAGAACTCTTTCTTTACATATGTTTTTGGAATCTTAACGAGACAATAAGCTGTTTTCCCGTCTTTCGTTTTAAATGGTGCTAGAGAAGAGTAGTACGGATTCTCCTCTTGGTCGTAAAAAAGGGTGTTTAATTCTTTTTCCGTATAGGCGGACGATTTATCTTGTTTTTTTCCTTTAACATAAATAACTTGCAGATTTTCATCGAGAATTTCTACCCAACCATCAAATGACTCAATTGCCTCAGAGGGGATGTCTGCATAGTTCTGTCGTACGATTTCAGTCGCTTTTAAATTAGACAACATAGTATTATCGAACTTCTGTATCATTTGAAAATTTAAAATGACCAGCAAGATAACGACAGTAATTCCAACGGTCAACGAGAAGAAAACATAAGTTTTAATTAAGGTGTTAAATATCTTATTTTTATCGCTCATTCAATTCTTCCTTTTTAGCAAATCGATAACCTAAGCCTCGTATAGTTTTTAAATAAACTGGATTTCTCGGATGATCTTCAATTTTTTCTCTCAATCTACTGATTTGAACCATAATAGTATTGTCATCCGAATAATAATGATCGGACCACACGTTCTCAAAGATTTGTTTTTTCGTAAAAATACGACCTGGCTCCCCCATAAATAGCTTCAATAATTTATACTCAAGGGCGCTAAGTTTAATTTCGTGTCCCCGCTTGTCAAGAATACAAGAGTGGTGATCCAACACTAGGTCATCAATACATGTTTGAGAACCCTCTTGATTAAGTGAGTCAGTATTAAAATCATATGTTCTTCGAAGTTGAGCTTGAGTTCGCGCTAATACCTCCAACAAGCTGAATGGTTTCGATATAAAATCATCTGCTCCTAGCCCTAGTCCCATAATTTTATCCATTTCTTGATTTTTGGCAGAAAGAATAATAATAGGCATTTTATATTCTTTCCGAACTATTTTAATCAATTCGTACCCATTAATATTCGGCATCATAATGTCAATAATAGCTAGATCAATTTTAAATTTCTGTATAAAATTTAAAGCTGATTTACCATCACGCGCTTCCAGTATCGAAAAGCCTTCCATTTCCAAAAAAAGTCTTAGTATCTCTATGATTTCAGGCTCATCATCAACGATTAAAATAGTTCTCACCATCTTCTCCCCCGTTTCTACTAGTTAAAATCTTGCTTAAAACTAACATTTCCCTTTTGTAAGATTATTGTAAGATAAATGACAGTTAAGGGAAAGATTAACATTGTAAGGTGGAGTTATCTTAAACGAAAGGCAACTGAAAAAACTTATAAAGAAATGCAAACTAAAAAAGCTAACTACCGAATAAATCTAGAAAACTTGAACATCATGATACTTGTATGTTAAGTGGCTTCCAGTTATGCATTTGATCAAAAAAGTAGGTGAACCAGCACGTGTAAAATCTGCTCAGTGCAAAAAGAATTTACCCCTAAGATGTTTAGATTCGTATCATAATCAAATCCTCGAATGTGAAAAATGAATGTTTCTATGTTTCTAGTGTACTAGAGTGGATGTTTTAAATAGTTAAAGGAGTGATAGATATGTCATTATCAGTAACCTATGAACAGTATGAGAAAGCAGAGCGTCTGCTTTCTTGGAACACTGTAAAAGATGTATGTAACGGTAAGGTTTTTCCTAATTGGTTAGATAAAGGAAGCCGTTTTTGGTATCAAAGAGATATACAAAAAGAAAGTGAATGCGGCAAACAATTTGTATTAGTTAATCCACGATTAAACACTAAAGAATCCGCTTTTGATCATGCTAGGCTTGCAGAGTCTCTCTCAAATGTAATTAACCGTCAGGTCGACCCAGATAACCTTCCCTTCAATTCCTTTACTTATATCAATGAAGAGAAAGCAATTCAATTTGAAGTAGATGAATCCACGTGGATTTACGATTTAGCTAAATACCAGTGCAAACAAATCAGGACTAAAAAAGTACCTGCGCATGAACTTCGATCCCCTGACGGGCGCTGGTCTGCGTTTATCAAAGGATATAATTTATTTGTACGTTCTTTAGAAACAGGGAAAATCATCCAACTAACTCATGATGGTACGCGATACTATGATTATGGTATTCAACCGGAATCAGAAATTTCCGCTGTCGTTAAACGATTATATAATCCTAAAATTCCACCAGCAGCACTCTGGTCACCGGATTCCAAACAAATCTTGACGCACCGGCTTGATCAACGCAAGGTACGAAAAATGTCTCTTCTACAGTCAGTTCCTCCTGAAGAAGCAAAGCCGCCTGTCATCCATTCGTATCGTTATCCACTAGTCGGAGATAAACACCTTCCATTAGCCCAATTTGTAATTTGCGATATTGAACAGCAATTGATGATTCAATTGGATACAGAACCTATGATTACGGGATTAGTATCACCGCTCAGTCCTAGTTGTCAAACAGCTTTTTGGACAAACGACAGCGACTTTGTTTATTTCACAAAAATGTCTCGTGACTATCGATCTATGCAATTTGTTGTCGCTAATACAAAAACTGGTGAAATTCAAACTTTGTTAGAGGAGAAAAGTGAGACTTTCCTATTTACAGATCTCTACAACATCAAAAGTGGAAAAGGTATAAATGTCCAATGGTTATGCCATGGTAACACTTTTATTTGGCATTCCGAGCGTGACGGATGGTCACACCTTTATCTTTATGATAGTCGTACAGGAAGACTTAAAAACAGAATTACCTCTGGATCCTGGACAGTCCGTCGATTAATTGGTGTTGATGAACAAAAAAGTTGGGTGTATTTTACTGCTAGCGGCCGAGAGCCGGGACGGGATCCTTATTTTCAGCATCTTTATCGAGTTCGGCTAGATGGATCAGACTTAGTGCTCCTTACACCTGAGGATGCTGAGCATGACGTGTTTATTTCTCCTGATTATTGTTTTTTTGTAGATACTTTTTCACGTGTAGATATACCACCTAAATCTGTATTGCGTTCAACCGATGGAAAATTAGTTTGTGAACTGGAACAAGCTGATATTGAACTTCTCTTATCAAATGGATATCAAATACCAGAACGTTTTACTGTCAAGGCTGCCGATGGGATGACTGATTTGTACGGAGTACTGATTCCTCCTGCAAGCACAAACACAGAGTGTAAGTACCCCATCTTGGATTATATCTACGGTGGTCCTCAACTACTCCACACGCCAAAAGAATTCATTTGGGGAGGGGAGTATTCAGTAGAACAACCGATTGATCTAGTCGGCGGTGCCCAATCTTTTGCACAGCTTGGCTTCGCCGTTATTCTAATGGATGGAAGAGGCACACCTTACAGGTCAAAGGGCTTTCATGATTTTTCTGATGGGAAGCTGGAATGGTCTGCAGGAATTGAAGATCATGTAGTAGCTATTAAGCAACTTGCGGAACAGTATCCTTTTTTAGATTCAGAAAAAGTAGGTATTTACGGCGAATCTGGAGGTGGATATGCAGCCACTCGAGCTATACTGACTTATCCGGATGTGTATAAGGTAGCAGTATCTGGGTGCGGGAACCATGATCAACGCTTATACTTAGCAGCTTGGGGAGAACGATTTCAAGGACTTTTCAATTCAGAACTATACCGTGAACAAGATAATACTAGATTGGTTAAGAACCTAAATGGAAAGTTACTTTTGGTAACAGGAGACCTGGATGATAATGTCCATCCTGCTTTAACCATGCGAATGGTAAATGCTTTGATTAAAGAAAACAAAGACTTTGACCTACTGATTCTCCCTAATCGGCAGCATGGGATTTCTGTAGATGTTTACTTTATACGTCGACGATGGGACTATTTTATACGAAATTTAATGGGAGTAGAACCACCAAAAGAGTATGCGATTAAAGATCCTATGTTTCCAGGATGATGAAGATACTCAGTCCTGGCTTAAAAGATGGAAATGCTAAGCTAAAAGATAAAGTAGCTCCATGGGCTGAACAAGCGGTCAAAACGGTAGTTGCTTTAGAGTTATATGGTCCCGAAGTGACGAAATATCGAGATGGCGCGGTAAGATATTATGCGAAAAGAAATATGACCCACCAGGAAGCAGCGGCTATGATTACCAGAGCTTTTCACAAAAACTTTGGCAACTAAACCATATATAACTGAATAACTAATCCAGCATAAAATTGAAGTTTGTCTCCTCCAATGTTTGAGTTAAATGTTCGTCTTCATGTGCTGACAGTAATAACATCTAGCGAACAAACGCATTTTCCCACGGATTCACTTTTTCTTCATGTCATTATTTCACAAGTTTTGGTATTTCTGAAAAATGTATTTCAATGTCATCACTTAAGATTTGTTGCGTTTTTGTATTCCATAATTGTCCGATAGTTTGAAATGCTTCATCGTGAGAAAACAAAATAAAATCTAATAAATCAATCATTTCTAAGTTTCCTTCTCTCCTATATCTAACCTCTTCACATCAGAACGTAACACCACCGTACCTACTTCAAAATTTGTTAAGGACTGTTAGATTTCTCCTATGTCTGAAATTTATTTTATTAATTTAATATGGTACGTGAAATTATCTATGATAATTGTATTTTTTTGATGGGAGAATGAGATTTTACTATTTTGCTAATGAAGAAATCTGAAAAAATAAAAAAGACACCTATAATGTGCCTTTTTCTGACTTGATAACCACTTTAATTTTAATAATATAAGTGCTGGACTCCCATCCAATTACCATTTTACCATATCTATCTATATTGTGTGTTGAGAAAATGAATTCAGCACATTACTTTGTTAAGGGAAATTACGTTTTACTCTCTTTTTTCTTTATGCACTTTTTCGGGTTCTGGTGCAGATATATGAAGAAGAACATGGATGGTAGTAGGTTCTCGTATTTTATGCTATAAGTCCAAACACTTGAGGAATAAACTCTTTCTGATTTTGAAAAGACTTGTCCTGTAAAATAATTTTCTCTTTTTTATCATATGCATCGCTTCTATTCCAGAAAGAATAGCCTTGGTAGTACGAAAAGATTTCAATCCAACCATATTAGACATAAAGCTTTGAAAATTAAAAGAGTGTGTCGTTAATACCAATACTGGTATAATCCAAATCAATAGTATGGAACCTACACCAAAATAGATAGATCTTTTCTTCCATTTAATGTGCTTAAACCATAAGGAAGCCCCAAAAACTAAAAGCGAAATTAATATAACGATAGAGAGTAAAACAAAAATATAATCGAAAATTGAAGGTACACTTGCATGAACTGTACCATCAATATAATCCCCGGTTCCCTTAAATAAAGATACGAACCAATCTGTAAGCCAGGAAATATCAAATGGTAGATCTTCGCTTTTCGTTTTAGGAGAAGCAGCGGAATACAACACCTCCAAATCATTCATCCCCTTTCTGAAAAATACAATATCGCTAGTATAAGGATATATATTTTTCTTCTATAAACTAAGAAAACAGGAAAAATATATTTGAATAAGTAATTAATTTTTTAAAATCTGTCTCTAAATCAAAAACAAAAAAGAGCTGTAAATTTACCATTACAGCTCCTATTTCTAAAAATTCATAAGGTTGTCTATTTCATTTTATTTCAGCTAATTCTTTTGCTAAATATCGATAAGCAATGTCAAAATACTCTTGTTTCCCCCAACTTTCTGCATTCCCAATCACTACGAATACCTCTTTTGCTCTACTTACTGCAACATTGAGTAAATTTGGCGTACTAGAAGCCCATTTTAGTGGACCTTGTTTTTGATTATCTACTCCTAATACAAAAATAACCATTGGTGCCTCTTTCCCTTGAAAAGTGTGCACAGTCCCAATTTCAATATTTTCATACTCTTTCCCAGGTAGTTTTTGTTGTTTTAGTTGCTTTAATTTTTGAACAACACTTACAAAAGGTGAAATAATATAGCAAGATTTATCTGGGTTATCTTGCGAGAATTTTTTTGCAATCTCAATTGCTTTTTCACCTTGTTCGGGAATAAAGTGATTTCCTGACCCATATGTTTTCCCACCTATATCTAACCATTGGCTAACATATTGAGGCTTACTTTCTTTACTTTTAGTATCCGTTAATCCGTAGAACATTTTACCTTGATACGTTGTTTCATTACATATTGAAAACATTGGATTTTCACATCTTCTATGAACACGCAGAGGTGACCCTAACCATGTTTTATTCTGATTCGAGTCAATCATCTCGCCTCCATATCTATTATTAAGATCAGCAAACTCTTGAACACTGACTTCATTTCTAGTTAAACGATAATAGAAATTATATTGCTCATTTATTCCAGCACTGTCATTTGCAATTAGTTTAAGTTGGTCATCACTTAATGTAACGACAGGAGGAATTTGCAAGGGATCTCCTACAACAACAACATTCCTAGAGCGCCAAATCGCACCTATTGCAGATTGGGGAGTAGCTTGGCCTGCTTCATCAATAAACAACCAACCTATATCCTCCGTCTTTAAATCTTTTAAAAACCTTGCAATGGAAGCAAATGTTGATGAGATAATTGGAGTGAGTAAAAATACAGTATCAAACATAGCTTGAATGAAATTGTCTCTTTGGGCTTCGTTAATTTGAGAATCAAGATTTCCTTTTTCTTTACCGCCTAAAAAATAGGTTTTTGCTAAAGATAAGTTCTTTTCAATCCTGCCTTGATTTGCAATTAAAAAAGCATTATATTCACTCATTAACTTTGCAAAAAGTTTACTCCGCTCGCAATTCATCCGCTCATTTTTGTTTTCACCGTCGATATTCACAAATTGTTCCTCTGATGTTTGCCACTTCTTTTCATTAACATTATGAAAGACATCATTCTCTTTTACCGTAGCTATCTTTTTCAGCACATTTTGTTCTAATTGTTTAAATGAATATACGTTTTCATGCTCTAAATCACCAACACGCTGTAAATCCTCTGTAATTGTAGTGAAGTATTCCTTTATATTTGCAGTTTTCCCCATTGCCGCAGAAATTTTCCCCCAGCATGTTTTCTCTTTGTCGAATCCCAAGAATTGATAACCGTTTTTCAGTAAATCTTTATCTTTTGGTAAATCCACACTTATATTTTCAACTGCAGAATTATTATTAGATGTTACTAAAATACGATACTCCTTAAGTTTAGGGTGAAAGGAATAATAATAATCTTCTTGTCCCTCCGCAAATTGCACTTTTGAGAATACATCTGTGGCCTCTTTTAGAAACTTTACTTTTTCAAATAAAATATTCGCAAATACGTCTTTTAACAACGTCGTTTTACCTGTTCCCGGTGGCCCATTAACAGAAAAAATAAAGCCATTATCTTCTTTTGATTTTGCAATAATAAGATTTAAAGCAACCTGCTGCATGAGTCCTAATGGAAATTCCGAGGGCCATCTCGTAATTGGTATTTTTCGTAATATGCTCTTCATTTCACTTATACTTTCATTCTTAAATAAATCCACCCTCTCACCTGAGTTTTTTAATGCTTCCCAGTTACTTAAAGATAAATAGGTTTCTAAAGCTTTACCAACAGAGCTATCTTTAATTTCATATTTTACTTTTTCTAAATCATTTATATAAAAACTGTTTACGCCTACATGTTCTTTATATGTTAGACGGACATATTTTTCATATTCTTTTTCACTGCAAAACCGAAATACACCATCTTTATCGAAATGTCTCTTTGAAATATATGATTGCAATGTACTTTGAATATTCCAGGTCAGCTCTTCCCAATTTTTAAATCTGATATGTATATAATTGATATCTTTCTCTAAAGAATCTTGTTCTTTTGACCCACTGAATTCAAGCGTTTTGTCTTTTTTTCCATAATTATCACTTTCAATTACAGATGAAATCGTATTGATTAAATCTGATTCTAGCTCCTTTAGACTCTTCCCTGTACGTAGAAAGTACTTCACAATCGGACTAACCACCACACTAGATTCGATCGAGGTATCAGGGATTAGCTTAAGCATCTGATTGAGTTGAATATGGATCAAAAAACTATTCGGGTCCTTTTGGAAATCAGTAAAACTTGCTTTTTGCTTAGATTCATTCGAGAAATACCTTAATACTTCATTTTTTGCTACTGGTAAATAAAATAATGACGCATTATTATCTGCAAGATATTTTCCTTTTGCGCTATTTCCCTTTCTTTGAAGGAATATTTGCATATCCTGATGTGGAGTTCCATTAGGGTTGATAAAATCTGGTATATGAATATTAGGTTCTTTGTGAAAAAAACTTTTAAATGAATGCAGAGTTATAGACTCTTTATCACAATTCATGAAATTGAAATGCTCTAATTCAATAAAATAGTTAAGTGTTTTTGTTGCCGTCTCTTTATAATTCGTTTTTTCTTTATCTGTATCTTTCCTTTTGTTTTGAAAAAAGAATGGAAATATTTTCTTTAACCCTTTCATTATTAGCCTCCTAGTAGCAGAATTTACCTAAATTATACTAAATTATACTTAGATTATTTAATACAATTCTTTTTCTTTCAATTATTTGTATGGATATTCATAATTGATTTTTTATATAAAATATATCTTTTCCCGGTTCTAGGATAATGTAAGTAATTTGTCAAAATGAAAAAAGACCCGTTTGTGAGGTTTGGTTTTGATAATAAAAAGGTGCTTTCATGATTAGAAAACACCTTTTCAGTCTACTACTTTATTTTAATAGCCAATACTTTTTAAATATATTAGCTAATGCTTCTTTCAGAAAAACTTAATCAAATTTCGCAATGAGTTCCAGAAAACACCAAGTATCTAACCCTACAACCCCATCAGCTGGCCAGCCGTTTAAACTTTGAACATTTTTTACAGCAGTAACTGTTTTGGGTCCATAAACACCATCTACTGGTAAAGATTAGAATTCTTTTAGCAATTAGTAGTAAATACGGTACAACGATTCCAGTGAATGCCCCCCTCCTACCACCTGTGCTATGCCCTACACGTGCTTGAGGAAGGGGAATTCTGTTGGGGTACTGTTAAATAATGATGAACAAGAATAACAATAGACATCCCTTATACTTTACCTCCAAATACTCGGTGAATGACTCTGTTTGATTTTGAACAGAATGAATTTCGTATTAACTTATACTTTTTACAAATACACTCTTTAATTTTTTTCGAAAATGAATACCTAACGTAATGGCTACAATGATTATCGCTCCGAAGATAATTTTCCCAATGTGCTGTCCAAGCACTTCAAATATATCATGTAAGTTTCCTCCTAACCAATAGCCACCGATTAAAAAGAAAGATACCCAGAATAGAGCACCAGAGTAGATCGTTATGGCAAAACGACGGAGGGGTAAATTAATAATCCCTGCAAAGTAACCAGTAAAATGACGTACACCTGGGACGAAAAATCCAATAAAGATAAGGAAATATCCATATTTATCAAACCACATTCTTGTTAAATCAATTTTTCTTTGTGTTAAAAATACATATTTTCCATATTTCTGTACAAAAGGCATACCAAGTTTATTGCCTAAAAAGTACTGAATTGTCATCCCAGCGCTTGTACCAATAAATGATAAAATAATTAAAAGCGGTAATTCTAAATCTCCTTTATGTGCCAAATAACCCGCATACACTAACGTCGGCTCCCCCGGAAACGGAAATGCAATATATTCTAACAATGTTCCAACAAGTACTACATAGTAGCCATATTGCTGAAATAATTCATAAACCCATTCCATGTTGTTTTCTCCTTTTTTTCTACAGCATTAATTACGTACAATAACTAATGATTACACTGGCGTTCGTAGGAATCTCGGCATTTCAATGCTGAGTAGTTTCAAGCCTTTACTGAGAGCGATAATTAAGAAAATAGAAGTTCAACCTAACCATAAAGGTATAAAGCGGAAAACCGTATCACAAATGAGGGATACGGTTTTTACTATTATTTAAAAATCATAACAGTATAAAATACATTAAGTTTTGCCTTCATTGAAGCCAAATGCTTCGCCAATCAATTTTTTAATAGACTCATAATCTTCTTTAACTAGACTTCTGTATATTACTTTATCCATCTTTGTAAACTCCCTTTTATATAAGTAAATTTTCATTTCGTATGTAAATATCTTATTATAATAATAATGTCTCCTCTAAGAGGAGAGTCAACGGTAATATTAGAAAAAATATAAAGGAAGTGATTAGGGTGAAAAACTTATTTTCTATTGGAGAAGTTGCTAAAATAAAGGACATTACCATAAAAGCGTTAAGATATTATCATAAAATGGGATAACATTAATGCAAAAAAACGATATTCTTTTTGTAGGAATTTACAGAAAGAATATCGTTAGACCCAAACTACTCTTAGATTACTAACAACAAAAGACAAGCCTATATGCTAAGTGGTTTTTGACTACAGTATTCAAAAACGCATAGGCTCACGCCTAAGAACATTCATCTTTCACCTAAAATTGTTGTTTCACACCTTCACATTTTTGAAGAAGGAGTCTTCTGTCGAAACATGATAAATTGTTTTGAGTTACATCATAATCTGTCATTGAACTGTCCATGTAGATCTCTATGTCTCTATCAAATGATTTTTGTATTAGAACCTGATTTTTTTACCTTTGATATTTTTTCCAGTCTTAAAACCGTTTTAGAAAATTCTAAAAATACATTAAGGATCTTTGAGAAACTAACTTTCTTATAATTATGCTTGCTATTTCCTCGATGTTTTCATGTAGAAAGAAATGCTTACCTTCAAAAGAGTGGAATGTACACATTTTATTTGTGTATTTCTCCCATTTTTTTACCTCTTCATATGAAGTTAATTTATCATTTTTTCCATTTAAGATCAGAAAATCAATGTCACATACTTGTATATTATTATTATGTATATATGTCTCTACGATTTTAAAATCCGCTCTTAGAATGGGGAGAAAAATTTCCATTAATTCTTCTGATTGAAACACCTCGGATGGTGTACCACCCATAGCAATAACTTCATTTTTAAATTGTTCATTAGATAGATTGTGTCGGATATCTTTTATTTTGCTATTTGGATGATTTCTACCAGACAAAACAAGAAACTCAGGTAATACGTCATTGGAAATTTGTATTTTCCTGGCTAATTCATAGGCGATCAAACTTCCCATGCTATGTCCATATAGAATATATGGTGAATTCTTTAGCTGCTTAATAATAATTTTATAGACATCATTTACAGCCTCTTTAATACTATGATAAAGGCTTTCTTCAATTCTATATCCCCTACCGGCTAACTCTATAGGGATTACTTCAATAAATGGATTAAAGTATTTTTTCCATTTTGAGTAATTAAACGCAGATCCCCCAGCATGTGGCAAACAAAAAAGTTTAATCTTCGTCATTACTGTCTCCTTCGATTAAAATTTGTTTATATTCTGGCAAATTATATAAATATCTTTAATTATTATCTCCTTTGGTAACTCATCTAGTGTTGCACAAGCAGACATCTTATAATTAGGCTCAATATTATATTGTCTAAAGTGAAAATTTCGAGGTATGTTCTTGTATGAAATTGAATTTTGAGCTTCTTTTTTTATGGAGAATGAATTTAACGGGATATAAAGCCCCTTCCCAATAGTTTTTATATAACTTTCTTTTAACGTCCAAAGATCAAAAAAATAACTAATTTGTTCATCAGAATTTATATTAGATAAATCATGAAATTCTTCCTCTGAGAAGAATTCTTGTGCTAATCTAAGAGCGTCTATTTCTGAAATTTTTTCTATATCAATACCAACATTTGAATTAGCAGTAATACAAACCACCCATTCTCCTGAGTGCGAAATATTAAAATGAAAATCAGAAAAATTTTTAACAAAAGGTTTTCTGTGCTTATTATATACAAATTTAATTTCGTCATTATTAATTTTATATTTTTCACAGATTAAAGAACGGACTAACAAATCTCCTATCAAAATCCTATTAACATCGTCCAATTTTATTAAACGCTTTATTCGTTCTCTTTTCTCATTTGAAATCAAATTACTAAACTGATTAAACAAATCATTATCAATATTCTTTGGTATTTTTACAGCGTGAATTCGTATTATAAATCACTTCCTTTTTAGAGATGTAAAATCTTATGTATTACGTAACACCCTTGAAATACATATAAATCAAAAGAATTGTATATTTACATATTAATGTAAATATACAATTTTCACCTGGAAATATAATTAAGATACTCGGTTCTGGTGCAGAAACTTCAGGGTAATTGCATCATAATCTGTCATTGAACTGTCCATGTATGTTTCTATGTCTCTATTGCACCAGAACCCTATACAGTGCTGCTATTGATATATTCGTAATGTCTCAAATTTGATGTACAGTCATTAAGCGGCTTTTTTTGCATTCACATCACTATTCACAAATAATACCTTTGATAGTGAAAATTTATGTTCATAAAGTTGTATCTTTCTAGACACTCTACTTTGTGGTTAACGAAAGGTACGCTCCCTCTATCCCTTCTAATTCATTTACGAGACATTTGGCTATCTTTTCCACTGCTGGGGAGAAGACAATCTCTTCGTGCGACCCAGGCACCGAATACTTATTCACTTTCCCCTGTAATAACGACCTCCAATCCGTGAATAAATCTATACCTTCTTCAGCACTGAAGTAGATGACCTCCCCAAAATATGGCGTTAAAACATGTTCTGCCATTAAATTTAGACCCTTCCTGTGGGCATTGATAATCTGCTTTAGACTCGTAAGATCCGCATCAGGCAGGAGCACTCCTTCCACGATCAACTGATCAACAAGCATGTCCTGTTGATGAACGAGTTCTTCTCCCTGCTCTACTAGATCTAAATGGATGAAATGCTTTAATATATAAGAAAGCATATCATCCTCTGTCTTGTGATCCTGTTCTGAAGGTACCTTGGTATCCATGAGTACCAACATCTCAACTTCTTCTCCCTGGTTCCGTAGTATAGTTGCGATTTCATAGGCGATGGCACCGCCCAGAGACCATCCTCCTAGACGATACGGCCCCTCTGGCTGAACTCGCTTCATTTCCTCGATGTAGAGTTGAACTACTTCCGACAAAGTCAACCCGTCCATTCCTTCTTTCTCTACGAGAGGATTCTGTAGACCATAAAATGAGCAGTGATCCTTGAGTAACCTTGCTAGCTGAATGTAACAGAATACATTACCCATAAACGGATGAACACAGAAGAAAGGCCTTTTCTCTGACTCTTGTAATGGAACCAGAACCGATAACGGTTTTTCCATACCATGATTGTCACGGATGAGACAAGCGATTTCTTCCACTGTCGGGTTCTCAATCAGTGCGGACACCTTAATCTCTTTTCCAAATTTCTCTCTGACCTTTGAAATCAATTTGATTACCAGGAGAGAGTGACCCCCTCTATCGAAGAAATCATCGTTTACATGGACATCTTCTATCTGTAGCACATCCTGCCAGATTCTAATCAGCTGATACTCGATTTCATCCCGTGGGATAATTGGTGTAGAAAAGGTACTTTCTTTTTGAATCGTTAAGCTGTTCAGTGCCTTTCGATCAACCTTCCCATTTGTTGTAAGCGGAATCGCGTCTACCTCAATAAAGTGTGCAGGAACCATATAATTCGGTAAATGTGTTTTCAGATGCTCCCGCCATTCATTTACACTTCCTTCACCAACTACATAAGCTACCAATCGTTTGTCTCCTGGATGATCCTCTCTTACCAGTACAACAGCTTC
>NZ_JAEHBX010000428.1:0-238 GCF_016483395.1 Bacillus cereus group sp. N21 | reverse complement strand
AACACGAAGTGTGTGTGGTGCAATATGCACATTCGATACATCACTTTCATGAATCATCTTCTCATAAATATGTTCCTCTTCACTCACTCGTAAATTGTATGGAACTGGCATTACAATAATTCTTGAATGCAATGCTTCATTTTTCTTATTTGCTATAAATGAGCGATACTCTGTTTCGTTCGTATGCGCTACAATTAATTCATCTGCTGAAATAAGCGCAAACCTTCCCGCTTTGAAA
>NZ_JAEHBX010000427.1:0-239 GCF_016483395.1 Bacillus cereus group sp. N21 | reverse complement strand
CGTATCTGATGTGGGTATTTCTTATGTAAGAAGCGATACATACCGCCAAAATGAGTTTGTTGTCCTTGTTCATCAAATTTATATAGTGAACGTTTCAAAGTAGTTTCTCGTTTTTGCTGCATTACGATATCAATAAATAGCTTTTTAGCAGCAATAGATAAATCGAAGAACTCTTTTGTAAATACAATTGGACTGATAAATGTGTAAGGATTCGCTTTATTCGTTTCCTTGTTCATAAA
>NZ_JAEHBX010000426.1:0-239 GCF_016483395.1 Bacillus cereus group sp. N21 | reverse complement strand
TTTCTGCATTCGGCAAATTGCGTAACTCATTTTTCCGCCTCTTTTCTATATGGTTCTACGTCCTTATCAGTCCTTAGAACCATATAAAGTATATAGACTTCATCCCTGTTTTTCGGTGGACTTCCATGTAAAGTATAGCACACTATACTTTACTATCGTAAAGGTGTGCCCTGCGGGGCTATTCGGCAAGCCGAATAAGGAACTTTGTCTCCGACGGGTTAAGGGAACTCTTCCCTTAA
>NZ_JAEHBX010000425.1:0-240 GCF_016483395.1 Bacillus cereus group sp. N21 | reverse complement strand
AATAAAATTTACTTTTTAAAAAAATAATAATTCGAATAAATCATCTTCATTTACAAAAACTCGAACATGCAATTCAACTATTACAAGGTAATCAAGGCGAACAAGGGCCTCAAGGCGAACAAGGTCCTCAAGGCGAACAAGGACCTCAGGGCGAACAAGGAAATCAAGGCGAACCAGCACATCAAGGACGCACAGTACAACAACGACAACCACTCGCAAAAGGGAGACAGGAGCTAAAAC
>NZ_JAEHBX010000424.1:0-240 GCF_016483395.1 Bacillus cereus group sp. N21 | reverse complement strand
GACTTCATTTTTTAGCCGTATTGGCCTTTATTTACTTATTTAATTTGGTCTTTTTGGTACCACCGTCTTTTGGCGTAAAAACTTAGTGGGTAACCAACGTTTGCAGAGGTGCTGAAGCGCACACGTAAAGTTGCTTTTGGTGCTTTTGCACATTATGATTTTCGTTACGAAATATTGATTGAAGAGCTTAAAACAGAGCGGAACATGAGCCATAATCCCTTCTTGCAGACCATGTTAACC
>NZ_JAEHBX010000423.1:0-240 GCF_016483395.1 Bacillus cereus group sp. N21 | reverse complement strand
AGTTAAAACCCGTCCACGCACTAATTTCATAATCACCTGATACTTCAATATTTCGATTGTTACGGTCTACCTCAACAGCTGTTACGGTTTCAGTATAATCAGCCCCACCTTTATGATTCATAACTACATCACCGTATACGTCGATGTTTTGCTTATGTAAAGCGTCAATTGCAGATTTCAACTGTGCCTTTGTCCCATATTTCGTCCGCACCGTTCCTTTTTGATTGAACTCCCCTAAAT
>NZ_JAEHBX010000422.1:0-240 GCF_016483395.1 Bacillus cereus group sp. N21 | reverse complement strand
ATTCCAAACAATCACCATTGCAATGCAACGTGCTAGACCAATCATAATAAGCCCTACCATATACTCTGGTTTATCAGGAAGAAAAATAATTGCTAGAACAAACATAAGTACAGGTCCAATAATCCAATTTTGTACTAAAGATAGAACCAAAACCTTTACATCTTTAAATACCCGACCCATTTCCTCATAGCGCACCTTCGCTAATGGCGGATACATCATTAAAATTAAACCAACAGCAAG
>NZ_JAEHBX010000421.1:0-241 GCF_016483395.1 Bacillus cereus group sp. N21 | reverse complement strand
CCCTCGAGTTCGTCCGCACCGGCCCAGCCCTATAAGCGACCCTATCAAGACAGTAGCCTCTCCGTCACATCCACTCTCACACACCCAACTCCTCACCACGGCGCTGAAATCCCGGATGCGTGTACTGCAAACACTCATCAGAGTCTAAAAGTGCTTCAGTATGAATGGTATATACTAATCAATATTTTAATTTATCTAAAGTTTTATACACGATATCCATTTGTAAAAAAGCGGAAACATA
>NZ_JAEHBX010000420.1:0-241 GCF_016483395.1 Bacillus cereus group sp. N21 | reverse complement strand
TATAATAGCCGAGTTTTATCTTCAGTCGCCCAGCAAGCATAAAAGGAAAAACACCTCATAAAGTGAAAGTTTAATCAGTGGGGTGTTTATCTCTCACTGATTATTAGCCCTCACCAATCGGGCTGTTACGGGCAGCCCGACCCCACCTACCTTCTTTGTTTTCACTAAATTTTGAGGTGGGAGCGTTACTGCCCGTTACTGCGGGATAAAATAAAAATTCTGCACCATTTAAACTCTGGTA
>NZ_JAEHBX010000419.1:0-241 GCF_016483395.1 Bacillus cereus group sp. N21 | reverse complement strand
CCTTTACATAGCGCTTAAATATGCGTGAAGATGAAGGCTGAGAAAACTGACCTACAATTGCGGAAACGAGTGTCGCAAAAAATATTGCCTGCCAGTAATCAATCTTTAACAATAAAACAATCCCTATAATAGACAGTACACTTAACACATCCCCAGCAACCATTGTTCTTTTCGGGTTCCAGCGATCTGCTAACGCGCCACCAATGAAAGAAAAAATAAAAATAGGTGCATATTCCATGAC
>NZ_JAEHBX010000042.1:0-41819 GCF_016483395.1 Bacillus cereus group sp. N21 | reverse complement strand
GCTCCGATTGAATATCGAATCTCGATGGCTGCATAGTCTTTTTTTACAGCTGTCCACTTGACGGGGGTAAGACCACACTAGGCGTTCTTTTTTATTGTAAAAATAAAAACCACGAATTAAATCGCGGCTTCTTGAAATACTTCTTGGGCATCTATCATAATATCGGAAACATTAACGCCTCTACTCTCGCACATCCCTACCATTGCAGAAATAATTATTTTAAATATTTAATATACGTCCGAATATGAAGAGGTTTTACCTTATCAACATCCGTAATCTTTAATTCTCTTTCTAAATATGAAGCAAATAACTTCAACGTTTGGTCATATGACCGAATTATTTTCCTACTTAGATACTTTGCATTACAATGAAGTAAAAAGTTTTCAACATTCATCTGAAAGTTGTTCATACAACAAAAAAACCTCCTAGCTATTAGAATAAAAATTTCAATCCAATAAATAGAAGGTTTTTAAATTAACCGCCAATTATCTACGTACTTTATTGCTTACATACGTAATTCATCGGCTATTAAATTTTGTTATGAAATACACTTAACATCTTGATACAACAACACTTACGAAGCCTTATGTTCAAGCCTCAACTTATCTGCAACCATTGCGATGAACTCAGAACTGATTGCTATGTAAAAGTAAGCAAACCGAACAACTTCTTGATATATCAACATCAACTTCATTACTTTTCACATCAATGAGCAAGAATTTATCGGATTATCAATATAATTCATCGCTCTTTCTTTAACTACAATTTTATCATCTTGGTACACAAAACGATAGCCCCCAATAGGAAATTCTCGAGTTGGTTTTGTTATTTCTCCTGTCTTCAAACTTCTTCCACACCAACCATGCGAACAAATACCATTTTCCACAGCATATGTTCCAGCTTCCCTTGAACTTCTAAAAGTTTTAATCAAAACGTCACCCTTGTACATTAATACGGTCTTAGCTAGAGGTCTTGCATGATTTCTCTTCATTCTTTCTTTTGTCTCCTTAGTTCTTTTCTTTCCACTTAGAACTTGAGACAGTTTAACTTTTGTTTCTTCACTCGTTTTTCTTCCTATACTAATATTAAATTTACATTGATTTTTTTGTTTGTATTCCTGTGTAATTTTTTCTTCATATATATAAGCCTTTTGTTCTTCTTTGAAATACTTTAAAATAGTGTATTCTAATTGCTGTTGCTTCATCAATTTTAAATGCTCATCACTTCGGCTGTTATAGTTACAATAACGTGAATTAGAACCTTTGCCACAATACATTACTTCTCCTGTCCGTTTATGTTTATGAATATATACGTAATACATAAAAATCACCTCGTTACCCTTATATCCGATTAAATTTATTTGTAAAGAGGTGTGAAAAATAAAGAAATCACTACAAGTTCCAGAATGCTCGCTGTTACATTTTATCAATTTAAAATATAAATATATTAACCACTCTCTTAAAAGGTAATACCAAACAATCTGAGAATCCGTTTTTTTGATAGGAGCCATAAAATCAATCCATAACTCTTCTAGCATCAATAAATAGACAAAAATAAGACGGTCATATCTGTTTGTGAAGATATGACCGCCGCATTTTTACTTGTTAAGATGTCAGTAATAAAATTGATATTTTATAATACGTTTTTTATATTTAAGCAATTTATTTAATTTTTAAAGATTCTCAACATCATCAATTAAACCATAAGGTAATTGACCAGTTCCTTTTCCATCAAATTTTACGATTAAATCATCTTCACTTAAAAAATCCGGATGTCCATTATTGATGACAATTAGTTGAATATCTTCTACAGGATCTTCTGTTTTATCTTTTTTATCCTTTAGTGAAACAAAATATTTTATTATTGAATTAAATATTTCTTCATCTTTAAACTCATCATCAATTTCTGAATCAGCACCTAGATTTTTCCTAGGAGAATCAATTATTAAAAGCCCTAGGTGATTTTTGTTTTTTGTTTTTAATAAAGCGATAGAAAGAAAATAGGCCATGGTAGTCATTGTAAGCGCTCCGCCACTTCCTAATTCATCATACTTTACTCCCCTAACATAAGGTAAATAATTAGATTCTTCTATAAATGCGTTACTAAGTTTAGGAAAAGAAAATTCTTCTAATATTCCAGAAAATAATTTAGAAAGATTTTGGATTACATCTTTTTTTGTCATTGTATTTTTTTCTAATGCACTGATTCTTTTTTGTAAATTATCCCGTAACTTCTCTTCTTCAAGAATTTTCTCAGTAATTTTAGAAAATTGACCTACCACACTTATGTTTCTTTCTAGCTGATCGAGACTGCTATTGATTTTTCCAATTTCATAATTAATTTGCTGGATTTGTTCAATGTATGGACTCATATAATGATTTATCAAGTGATCCAGCTCCCGTTGCTTTACATGCAGCTCTTTTTCAGATGCTTCCCTCTGTTTTTGGATCACCATTAAACCCTTTCTTTGCTGATCAATAAATTTTATCAAGTTATTAAGTTTTTTTGTTAATCGAAGGAGTTCACTTTTAAAAATTTTTGTTTCTTCTACTGAAAGATCTTTGAGTTCACTGCCACATAATGTACATCCAGTTTTGTGATTTATAGAGTTTAAACACGAAGGACATAAATCAAAAGTATAACTATTTAGAATTAATGAACCTTCTAAAATAAATTCAATCTTTTGAATTTCACCAGAATATTGATTTCTTAAGAAAAATAGTTTATCTATGTGTTTTTCTTTATCTAAAATAAAAGTATCAAATTTATTTATCTTTTCTTTAAGTTCACTGATTTCGCCCTCTATCCCCATCGTAAGACTCTTGTCATATGTTCCGGAGGCTTTTATTTCTCTAAGTTTATTTGTCTCTATTGAGAGTAATTTGTTAAGTCTCTCTTTTTCCTCTTGAAATGTTTTATCACTAAGCATATTCATTTCTTTTAAAAATTCGTATACCCCAAGTCTTTTATTATTCAAGAAATCTATAAGTTTCAATTTTTCTTTCAGCTGCTGTTTTAAGTCTCCTAACAATTCATTATATATGTTAAATATTATTTCAAATGTAGGCTTTCTTTTCAGATTGGACCCTGAAGTTTTTTCCATTAGTAAATTTTCAGAATCAATTATTGACTGTTTAACGTAAGAATATTTAAACAAGTCTCTAAAGCTAAAATTCTGATTAGCTACAATTATATCTAGTAGACCAATTTCGTTTAATAAAAAAGCCGAAAGTGATTGCTTATTAGCTGGAGAATCAATTTCCAGCAAATCAAAATGCTTTTCAAAATCGTCTTCTTCATTATTCCATCGAAATAATTTAACGGGCCTTTTAAAATCAAACAAGGGACGGACAACCTTAAATTTCTTTTCTCCAATCCAAAAGTCCAACTGAACTTCCTTGCAACTTTTCCCTATCTCTATGTATGCTTTATGCTTCTTACTTCCCAAAGAATAATTTATCATCTCTGCAATAGAAGATTTACCAGTTGACATTGGACCAGAAATGAAGTTTAACCCTTTTTTAAATTCTACTTCGTAGTTTTTCCGAAATCCAACTAAAGTTAATTTTTCTAAAAATAATTTTTCACTCATAATTAACCATTCCCACTTTTTCTATAATCATACTCTCCACTTTAGTATCACTTAATTTAGACAATTCTTTTTTAATATACTTAGCTATACTACCTAACTCAGTTGCGTAGGTACTCTTCATTTTTTCTAGAACTTCCTTACCCAATTCATTAATTCTAAAACTAAAATCATTATCGATTATTTTCCTTTGAATTAAATTTTTACTTAATAAATATCTTAAATATAAATTATATTCCGTTCTATCTGGCTGCCAATGAAAGAACGAATAAAATTCATTAAAATCCCTCTGTTCCTCCCGAATTTCTTTCTTAGGTAACATGGTACGAGGAAACTTCATATAAAAATCATATAACATGATCCTATTTAAATTCATTTTAAAAGACTTTTTCGAATCAAATTCAGCTATTAATATTAGTATTCTTGTTGAATTTAAAATTAAATCCCTGTTTACTAAATTCAACTCCTCAATCATTTTCAATGCTCCTCTTTAACAGATATTCTTTTAACTTACCCTTGTAATTTTTTACCCATCCAACCTTACATTCATCAGATAGTTGATGGAGAATACCTTTTTTAGTTATTAACGGAATATCAAGGCTAACCTTAAGAGTTGTGCCATTTAAATCTTCAACCCTTTCATAAACCTTTGTTAAAAGTTCATTTCCATCATTTTCATCTTTATAGGGCCGATGTTGAGTTTTCCAAATACTCTTCACGTTTTCTCTTAACATAACAAAGTCTTTAACCTCAGTAGGGATACTCCTACTTTCTATCGAGCTTTTTGCTATTTCAGCATTAAAAAATTCCTGCTGACAATCCTCGTGATCATAAATCTCTGCCGACTCAAGCTTTACAATAAACATAGATTCAGAGAAATCCATATTTTCATCTAGTTCGTATATCTCATCCATACTAAACTCTATTATAGGCTCATCAATTGGAATTTCCGCTTCTATTAAAACGTCTTTAATTCTTTCTACACTGATAGAACCTAATGATATTACTTTATCGTTAGCTACTGATTCAGTTAATACAACTCCCACTAATTTCCCATTAACAAAGAGTGGCGCTCCTGAAAGTCCACTGAAATCTTCTATATTTGCATCATAGTTTAGATCAATATCCCAATCATATGGTCCAATCATATCACTGGTTACTCTTCTTAATACATTATTCTTTACCCGATGCCCCATTTCCCACTTTACTACTGGGTATCCAAAAGTTTCATAAATGGAATCCTTCTGTACTTGAGAATTACAGAACTTTAAATACACATTACTTTGAACAGGCTCATCCAACTCCAAAACACTAATAGGTGCATTGGGAGTTTTGGAAAGCTTAATCGGGGTTGCTTTGCGTGTAATGGGTTCCTTATCGATATTTAAGAACTCTAGGCAGATTTCTTCCTCTCCTATATAATGCTCATCAAGGGCGTGCGTAGCTGTAACCGCTCTATTCGAGGAAATAAGAAAAACAGTTGCTTTGTCCGTGTCCTCTTCGCCACAAATTAATCTACCTATTGCTGTTTCGTATTCAGAATCAACTTTATTAATCATTTTATTAACCCCTCTATAAATCAATTACCTTAATTTGATTTCCATCAGATAATTCCACAGAGAACTTATATTCTGTTCTTAACTCTTCATCTGTTAGGAGATCATTCTTAACAGGATAGTTAAATATTAGATGCCTATGCCTTTCTCCCTCTTTCCTAGAAATTATCCTAGCAATAGTCTCAGAGTTGGGATGGTTATTCTTTTCGCCATTTGTAGAAAATAAGTAAATAGGAGAATCAATTAAACTAAGTAGTTCAACACTAGTGTTTCTGTGACTGCCGTGATGAGATACTTTAATAACGTCAAAAAGCGGATTATAATTAAATTTATCCACTAACGCTTGAATTTCTTTATGTATACTTTTCGAATGAGAATCCGCTAAGAATAAAAGTTTTTTTTCTTTATATTCAATGATGAAAGAAATTGAAGAACCATTGACCGGCGAGCCATCATGGCTCATTTTTTTACTCAAAAGATAATCTAAACTTAACTTTTTATCCTTATGAGATACATTTTTATTTTCATTATTTTGTTTGGAATCTTTTTGGGATAGTAAATAAAACTCGTACGCATCATCAAATAATTTATCGTCTGTTAACTTAAAGTCATACTTTTTCTTCCTCAACTCTTTAACCCAATATTTCTCTAACTTCTTCAGACTCTCTGAACTAGGCGATAACATACGAATGTTAATATCTGGTGTCAGTGAGATCAATTCTTTGTTATTACAATTTATTGCTTGGCCATCATACAAACCATTCCAATTATACTCTCCACCGTATAGCAATGCAGCTAACGTAGAACCATCTTTCGCGCTAACATCTTTATTTGGATTGTTTTTCTTTTTATTTTGAGTAACAGCGCCTTGGCTAATTATCCCAGAAAGAATCCTTTTTTCATGAGGATTAAGTTTCTCACCTTTTTGTTTTATTGAATCAAGATGTCTGTAACTATTGTGCCACACCTCATTAATTGGGATAATTAAAGGATTCTTAGCTGTTCCATTTTCCTTAAAAAGCTCTATAATTCCTTCAATATGATCTGAATCCACATGTGTGACAATAACTAGGCTTAGTTCCTCTCCACTTTCTGCCATACTTATTAATCTAGGCTTTAAGTAATCATGATATGTTTCCGCAAAACCGCCATCTATTAGAATATTTGTTTTTCTTTCGTTTCCTATGCTTATTAAAAAGCAGTCCCCTTCCAAAGCTGGATAGGCTTCAATTCGAATATCAGACAAAAAATGCCACCTCCATTTTTAATAAATTTTACCATAAATTTCATTAAATTTTAATAATGCTGTAAAAGGAATTCCTTATTTTAGAGTAATATCTTAAAAATGATTTAATGTTTTTTACATCTCTTGTTACCATTTAACTTTATTTATTGACAAAATTCACGGTCTCAGAAGTCTTGATACCACAATTTAGTTTCGAAGAGCCCATTATCAAAAACGGTGTTTTCATGAAATTTAGGCTGTTTCATGAACATTGAAGATATAGTGTTTACAAGACAATGACACAGGGATGAAATTCCATGAAATAGAAATACTATCAGTTATCAGTATGTAATAAATATTAAACAAGAAGGAGAAATGAATATGTCTGATAAGAAGCAAAATGATTCAAAAGAAGAATTAGCCCTTCCAAAAATCTCAAGTCTAGATGAGCTGAGCAATCGAGAGGAATTTGGCGAAGGTGTTACAGTTCACATAAGACCTTATCCAGGCATGATAGTCGGAGATAAAGTCACTCTTGAATGGCGTGACACTCAATCGTTGGGAGAAGACGAAAAGAAGGATAAAGAATAAAAAATAATTCTAGGGGATATTCGTATAGAATAAGCCCTTTTTTATTTCAACGGAGTTTGGGAGTTTTGGTACCGTTGATGAAAATAACCCTTTCCCCGTTATTTAATGGTAGTTTAGCTTTTTTTCAAAAAAGATAGGCGGTACTGTCTCGAGCTGCGCGCTTTGCTTTCAACTTTCGCATCACTCTTGTATTACAAACTCTTTATCATACTACAAAGACTTACTCACCTTCATCACTTCAATGCAACTAACAACAACATCACTGTTGCTACGACTGTTGCATCATCATCTACTGCATCTACATCTTCATCATCAAAGGAACTTACGTATAAACCCGTATGAGACGTCCGGCAACTTCATCGAGCGTAACTGTAGATTAGTACGATCTAATACAACTGTTCTCTTAACTTCAATCTCTCTCTCTTGTATCTTCCCAACTAAGTCTTGAGCAATAATTGATGCCGCCGCTTCTCTATACTGTGTTGAGTTTAAATACTCTCGCACTTGTATTAAGTGATATAGCTTGTTATGAACACTCATTAGTATTTCTCCTCTCTATCGTTTAACTGTGCTACTGCAATCAGCCTAAAATTAGCTGCATCTGTATTACTGTTTGTAAAAAATAACAGCTTATAAATATCAGATAAAGATTAAGGCTAAGAGCATATAACTCCTAGCCTTATCTAATATTAAACTCCAGCAGTAATCTCTAAAGCACCAGAACCCTGTAATGAGATACTGTACGTAACTAAGTCGTCATAAGGGAATTCTAGCGAGAAATCAGTGATTGTACAGTTTCCTTTGTACTTAGTTCCAGATGGTAATTCGATATAAACGTTAACGTTTTCTGAGTTAATGAACGCTGTTTCTAAAAGACCATAAGCCGCATCAGATTCTACGAATGCACCATCACAATCAATACTCCACTCTTTGAATCCAGCTAAGCTCTCTTTCCAGAAACCAGCTGTGTCTTTAGAAGTAGCATCTACTGTTTCAGCAGAACGAGAAAGTGTTGCATTTCGTTGTCCGGCTAATAACTTACCAGTTGTAGCATCTTCAATGTAAACTTTGCACTTCATCCCTGTCATTTTTGCCATTGTATATTACCTCGTTTCGATTTTTTGAAATAAAAAAGAAGCCGAAATAAAAATATTCCGACTTCTTAATTTGTGAATTTTTTCACATACGACTACGCAATGATTTCTAATTTAGTGAACGCATCACTGTTGTAAACTGCTCCATCGAGGAAAACATCAAACAAAAATCCAACCGAACCACGAAGTGCATGGTCAGTATCTTGAACCATAGTCATTTTAGGACCGTTCTTAACAAGTACAGCGTATCCATCTTCAAGACTCCCCAGAATACATGGAACTTGTCCAACATCACCAGCATCTAAAGAATTAGTGATAACTACTTCTAATCCGAACAAAGTATAAGTTGGTTTGGCATTGACGATTCCGTTTTGTACGTAGAAATGACCTGAAGCATCCTTTAACTTAGCAACTCGATTATAGAATGGTCTAGACATAATGAACTGAGATTTTTGAAGATACTCTGGATGTACGTTAAGAACCATATCTAACAATATATCTAGTAACTGAGCATCAGTAGCAGCAACAGATAAAGTTTTCTTTTCAACCGTAGCATCAGGAACGATTCCACGAAACTCTTCAGCAGCAGTACCACGAAGGATTGATTTTTCAATTGCCTTGAAAGTACGTTTTGCAAGTAAGTTTGGAACGTACTGATGCATATTTGTTGCAGCATCATTAATTAGCTGATTTGTAAGAGCAATGTAGGCTCCAGCTCGTTTTTGATTCAAAGAGATTTCCCCTAGAGACATTGATTCTTCTAATAAGTTCTGTACTTCTCCAACGAACATACCAACTCCAACAGCAGTTTCTCTTGGAATCTTTACTGAACCACTTGCAGATGGAATCTTACGAGCACGAGCAAATACTGGAGAAGTTTCTTCTAACTTTTCAACAATAATGTCCGCAACTGCGGTCGGAATCACCGCTTCATTTCCAGAAGTAAGTTGTAAGTTACGAAAGCTATCGTTAAACTCACGGATTTCTGTATCTTTACGAACTTCTACTTCATTTTTATAACTACCATATCTAAATTCTGTTTTTTCCATTTTGTGTTTCTCCTCTTCTTTTTTAATTTCTGCTAAACTTGGAATCTCAACTTCTTCAATCAAGTTGATACCACGAGCAGCAATTGTGCTGGACATATAAGCAGGATTTTTCACAACAGATACTTCGAACAATTCCAACTCTGTGATTGTGCGTTCAAAAAGACCGTTTCCAAGAGACTTCCAAGAATCCGAAATAGTTCTAAAACCAAATGACATATTTTGAAAGATTCCAGATTTGATTAGTTCATAAGTATCCGTTCCATAACTTGTAGGAACAATTTCCGCTTCAATGTATAAACCTTGACTGTCTTCTCGAAGTTTTAAGCTTCCATTTCGAGTAGAAGATAAGATTTTTTTGGAGTCATGTTCTGCAAGAAAGTCAATTTCTTTTGCATTCTTGATTGCCTGAGCGAAAACACCTTTAGCAATCTTTTCAACGAATCTTTTTGTTGATCCAAGAACTTCACTAAGTTGTCCTGTTTTGTTGACATAACCAGAGACCGTTAATGAATCATCTTTATTAGCACTTAATTTAGTGCCCTGAAAACGTAGTTCCATTTTCATAATCTCTTTCACTCCCGTATAAAATGTGCTTGCCGAAGCAAACCTGAAAAATGGCAAAAATAAAAAGACGTACCCCGAAGGATACGCCTCTTCAAAAAGAAAAAATCGATAGGAAACGATAGAACTCATTCTGTCGTTTTATATTATTAGTAGCTGCCATTTAAGCAGCTCTAGATGACAATTGTAAAAAGAAGAAGGAGGAGGTGGAAATAGGATTAACCAACTCCCCAATGAACCTTAAAAGCTTTGCAAAACTTTCAAACTCAACTACTGAAATTGAAATGAAATCGAATCCACCTATCATGGAGAAAGATGGAACGGATATATAAAGCAAATCGGCGTATACTTTATATATCTCTTTTGTTTTTATAAGCAATACTCTTATATTATATATGTCGTTCTACAGTTAGCCGCGCCCCTAAAAACTAGAAATCTTTTCACAAATTTTCCGGATTTTGTATTGGCAAGCTTTATAAGTAATATCTAGTGCTTGAGCAATTTCATTAATCTGACGCTCATCTCGAAGCATATCAACTACAAGCTTTTCATCATCATTTAGCTTTTGAATCAATTCTTCTAAATCTAAGAAGATAAAGCTTAAATCATTATTTGGGTCGAATTCCATGTTCATTGGAAGAAGAACTTTTACATGAGCAGGATTCTTCAAATCTATTACACTCAAATTTGGTACAGTAGATTCTTTTGCAACAGTTCTGTAACCAAAGATTCCATCTAAAGCATCTTTTGAATAAATCATATCTTGTTTCATTTGACCAATTGTCCTAGAACGAACGAACTTTTTACCATCATCTTTTCGGAAATCTTTTTTAAGATGATTGATTCCATCTTGATATTCACGAAGAACTTGTCCAAGTAAATCTTGGCGTTCTAAGTCTTTTTGTCTTATTACTTGTATTTTTCTCTTTTTATGATTCTTTTGATTTCTTATAAGAAAGTGAAGTACTTCCATTCCCATTTCTTTTCCGTCTTCGTCTTGAGCTTCAGTAAGAGATTCAAGTGAAACGTCCCGATTGATTCGTTTTGTTAATTCATCATTGTCATACCAGTATTTTCCCATCTTAGTTTCCTCCGTATAAATTATTAGTTGTAATATACTTATATCTGCCTTATCAAAAACGTAAATTAGAATTCAAAAAAAATAAGCCATCTTTCGATGCCTTAATCTTTCTGTTTCTTGTATACTTCCTCATAGAATTTCTTTTGTTCTTTTAAAAGTTCAATGTAATATTCAAGTGCTGGAATCCAACTTCCTAAATCTTTGAACATTGGGTTTCTTTTTCTTACTGGCTTATCGAGAGAATCTTGCAATTCTTCGCACAATCCTAAGTAAGTATTTCCTTCGTATACAAATCCAGCTGCCATAACCTTTTCCATTAGTCTTAATTTATTTTCATCTACTAGTCTTGCTTTTCCCAAGGCTTCTTGTCTCAATTCTTTAATTTCATCAAGTAATTCCATAGGTATTCCTCCGGTCAAAAATTATTTTTGTTATTATATCTGCATGATTGAAAACCGTAAATTGATTTCCTAATTAAAATCAGGACACTCAAATTTAGATTCTTCTTTCGATTTTTTCGTTTTCCACAAATCATAAGGAGTCACATAAATTGGAGTACTAACTCCTTTTTGTTTTGCTGCCTGTTCATCATAATTAATTAATCCGAGCTCTTTTAATTGTTTCTTAAAAGCATAAAATTTCACTCTTTTTATACGACAAAATTTTTGTGCAGATTTTTCTGTAACGATAATATATTTTTCTCCATTTTCATCTACAAAAGATGTTACTTCTGCTCTGTTTAACATATACGAATATAAGAAAATTCCATCGTTTTTTAAGTCTTTCAATCTTTCATCTTGAAACATATCCATTGTAAGTCTTACGAACCAAGTGCTTTCATTATTTTTAGTTGCCATAGTTGAGTTCCTCCAGTTAGTTATTGTTTTCCTCACAAAGTATTTATATCTGCCTTGTTCAAAACGTAAACAACTAGAGTACTTAATTTAAATATCGTTCCTATGAATTTAAATATTTTGCTGCGAGAAAAGAGCATCTTTTCTTGCATAATTACTTTTTTATATTATTTATTTATATAATACTTATTTATAGTGACCATTTTTTGAACATACTTTTAATAGGTTTTTGAACAACTCTATTTAAAAAATGAACTTAGTTTCAATGTCATAGTTGTTCAAAGTTTGAATATATGAACAAAAAAGAAGCACCAGTTTTTCAACCAGTGCTTTCATTTCAGTTTTATTATCTTGTCATTCGATAGATGTCGCTCTCTACTGTTGTTAATCTTTTTTTATGTCTTCTACTCTTACTTGCTCAGACTGATAACCAGCACCTTCGAGTCTTTTTTCGATTCTGTCTAATCGATTGTTCACATCAGAGAAACTACCTCTTACTTCTTCTCGGAATTCTCTTTGTTCCTCACGCATTTGTTTTAGTTCCTTTTGCATTTCAGCCAACAATTCAAGAATTTGTTTTTCCATTTTTCAACAACTCCTATTCGTTTATTATAAAGTGTCTTGTAATTATCAACAGTTTATATAAAGCAAAACTTGTTTTTCACCTAGTAAAGCTGGCACGAATCTTTTTTGATGTTGCTTCTCCATCTTTTGCATTTCCCACAATGGTCATTTATAGAAAGTTTAAAATGTGGATTTTATGCCTAAAGATTATGCTACAATAATAATCAAACAAAAGGAGGGAGCCAAGAATGCCAAAAGGAGGACCAATACCAGTAGTCTGTTATAAAAAATTTAATGATGGTTCCGAGATTGTCATTGAAAAATTCGAACGTGTTACTGATGCAATAAAGTGGGCTAAAGAGAATGAAATTATGTCTGCTGGAGCCGTACAATTTACTATCAATACAAATAACTACTTATCAAACAGAGCTTCCAAAGTAAGTAAGTATCCAAATCGACTCTTATACAGATTTGCTAGAATTTGACCATTTTAAGGTAAAAAGGAGAGATATTATTTTATAATCATCTCTCCAGTTTCCATATAATCTGGATAATTTTAAAGCTTCTGGAGGCTATCCTAATTCAAAAATAAAAATAAAAAAGATTAAGCTAGATAACCTGATTAATAATCTAAGTCTAAAGGAATTCCTTTTGTTGATTCATCTTTATTATAATACAAGTCGTACATCTCATTGAGTAATTTCCAACGTTCTTCATTCTCTAAGTTTTCAATCATACTTAATATTTCTTTAGATGTTACTTGTTTACCGTTTAACTCCTTCTCATTTCGATATTTAATTACCTGCATTTCTAAAAGATCGATTCTTCTTCCTAGAGAATAATATTGTTCTCTAAGCTCTTTTCCTAATGTGTCTAATATCTTCACAATCGAATCAGTATTTATTTCAATTACAGCTACTCTTCTTCCAATTTCAGAATCAATCTTGTCAAAGCGCTCATGAATACCTGAAGCCGTATTTCGATTAATTCTTATAATTTTCTCTAAAATCACTTTTTCATCTACCATTTTTATTCTCCTCCTAATTTTCATCTGTATGATTTGCAAATAAAATACAATTAAATATATATCCCTTAAATTAAAATGCAATCGTGGGCCTTCTGGATCTTCTAGGAGCTATCCCTAATAAAGACTAATATGGTAACTCGTCATTATCAATCTCAAAGCGATTATGTAATCCATAATTTGGTTTACTCTTATTTATTTCTTTATTCGAAAGCTCTCTCATCACTTCTTGATACTCCGCGAATTCATCTGAGCGCTTATAATCCGAATTATCACAAATAATCTCTAATGACTTATAAGCATATCCCCTAATTTTATCTACTGGAACATTTAGGTATCTACCACTTTCAATAGTATCGTTCACGAATTTCCTTATTAAAGTATTCCATTGTTTTTTAGAGTATCTACCAACAGAGAACTGAGTATAAAATTCATTACATGAGTTCGTAAGTAATTCCTCAAACTCATTAGTTGTTGGAGATTCCTTGTAATTACAATTGAAATTATATTTATTATCTTTATCTTGTTCTTTTTTATTTTTCTTTTTAATAGTTGATCCCTTTTGTACAGGCTTGCCGTTACCTTTGGGTAATGCTAGGGTTTCCTTTTTGGAAAGGCTTGGCTCACTTTCTTGCTGTACTGTCTCTGGATTTGTTGATACATTCAGGTCTTCCCTTTTGTCAGAGCTAGGATTTACCTCTGAAAGTAAGTCTTGAACAATCTTGTCTGTGATACTAAAGTACTTCTTAGAAGGTACTCCCATGACCTTAGTTTCAATATAGTCAGCTTGCTCCAATTCTTTAATAGCTTTTAACTGTTGCTTATAAGACAAAGCTGTTTCTTCTTCTAAAGTTTCGCTCGTTAAAAAGAAATACTCTCTTTCCTCTTTAACTGTTAGCATACCTTTACTGCCAAAGCTTTCATAGCTTGAACATAACTGTCCAAAAATAATAGCTCCGTTAACTGATACTGTATGAGCCAACTCTTTGTTATACATGACAAATCCGTTTCCACTTAAAAGTGATATTAGTTTCATGCTTCTTTCTGCTCCCTTTGACACAGAAGACCAGGCTACATATAATATTAATGTAGAAGGTTTTTCTTCTGCGTTTTCGTATTTAGAGATGGTGAGCCGCCAAACTCATTAACCATCTCTTTTATTTATTTTAATACACGAACATAAGTTCGTAAACACTTTAAATTCTCCACTTTGCTAAAGGAGAATGATGTTGATATTTCTTCGCTATTTCTTCCCTAGTTAGATCTAAATAAGCCTGTTCTGTAACTGTTACAGATGAATGGCCTAAAATTCTACTTAGTGTATACAAATCCCCACCATTCATCAAAAACTGTCTTGCAAAGTTATTTCTTAGTTGATGAGGGTGCACAGCTAAACCCATTCGTGCTCCTGCTTGTTTTAACTGTTTTTCAAATGATGGAATGGTCATTTCAGTATTTTTAGTTGTAGGAAAAAGAAGGTTTGCTGATGTGTGTCTATCTTTAAACTTTATATAATGCCTTAACTCACGTGCCATTTGCTGACTAAAATATACATACCGCTCCTTTCTTCCTTTTGTCTTCGTTAGCAGTATCATTCGATGTTTAAAATCGATGCTCTCTACATCCAACGCTAGACATTCTCCTATACGCATTCCAGTATCTTGAAGCAACATAACAATAACTTTGTTTCTATAACCATGAAATTTCGTGAAATCAAATTGATCCAATAATGATCTGAATTCTTCTTCTGAGATTCCAACTTTTTGTCTTCTTTCAGTTTTTATTTGCTCGATTGTCTCGACAGGATTCTTTCTAATTTCATTCTCACTAGTTAACCAATTAAAGAAAACTTTTATATTTCTAATGTAGTTATTGATTGTCACATTACTTACTTTCTTTTTGTAATCTGTTCTATTTTCTGGACAATTTTTCTTCCTACTCTTCTCATTCCCGACGACTGTATATTTTCCTCTCTCCTGTACATACTTCATATACTGCCTAATATGTCCAGCTTTCACTTGGCTTGGATCCGCAATCTCATATTCATTCTTTAAATAGAAAATAAATAACTTCAATGATTGTTCATAAGATGACAAAGTTTTTCGCGATAAATTTTTGGATTGACAGTAAACCAGAAAATCTTCCAAATGAAATTCTAACTCAGTTAACTTCAATTTCTTCACTCCTTTTTAACAAAATAAAAAGACCAACGAATCATAAAATTCATTGGTCATTGAGTAAAAAGTTTATTGGTTTAAAAATTGATATTGAGTATAGATTTCAAGAATTCGTCGGTTTCACTAAAGAGTAATCCCTTTGCTACGTCTATCTTTAGCTCGCCTTATGTTCAAGTCTCAACTTATCCGCAACCATTGCGATGAATTCTGAATTCGTAGGTTTTGCTTTTGACATCGATACAGTATAACCAAATAAGGACGAGATTGAATCAATATTCCCACGACTCCACGCTACTTCAATCGCATGACGGATTGCGCGTTCCACACGGCTTGCTGTCGTATTATATTTTTTCGCAATATCCGGGTATAAGACTTTCGTAATAGAACCAAGAAGCTCGATATCGTTATATACCATAGAAATTGCCTCTCGCAAATACATATATCCTTTAATATGAGCTGGTACACCAATTTCGTGAATAATGCTTGTAATACTCGCATCTAGATTCTTCGGTTTTCCATCTACTGTTGTTGCAGATCGGAAAGATGGTAGTGGACGTTTAATTATAGTATTCGTTTTACCGCTTACTTGACGAATATGACCCGTTAAATTTTCCATATCAAATGGCTTTAAAATGAAATAAGAAGCACCTAAATCAACTGCTTTTTTCGTCACATCTTCTTGTCCAAATGCCGTTAACATAATCACATTTGGCTGTCTTAGTCGTTCAATATGACGCATTTTTTCCAGCACCGCTAAACCATCTAAATGTGGCATAATAATATCTAAAACAAGTACATCAGGTTGTTTCTCCTTCAGTAAATTCAAACACTCTTGACCATTATAAGCAATTCCGATTACTTCCATATCATCTTGAGCAGCAACATAACTTTCTAGCATTGATACTAGTTCCTTATTATCATCCACAAGACACACTTTAATTTTCTCCACAGCTTTTCCTCCCTTACCGAATCGATTCTCCCGACATGTGTAAGCTTCTAGGCTACATGAATTGTTCGACAATTGTGTGAAATTTCCCTTTTAAAGTTTCTTAATTTCCGATAAAATCACAAAAAAATATGTTTATCGTTCATTTATTTTCTTTCTTTACACATTCCATCATAGGTTTACAACGAAACGTTCACTCTTTTCTTTTATTTTACAACAAAAAACAGCTCTTGCGGAACTTTTACAAAATTTCAACGAATTTCTCAAGAAAAAAGCAAGCTGATGTTAATCAGCTTGCTTTTTTCTCTTGCTCATAAATATTAATTCCAGCTTCATGTAACATCCATTCAATATGGACACCATACCCTGAAGTTGGGTCATTCACAAATACATGTGTAACAGCACCAATCATTTTTCCATTTTGAACAATCGGACTACCACTCATCCCTTGAACAATACCACCTGTTTTAGCCAACAAACGTTTGTCTGTAACTTTTACAACCATTCCTTTTGTAGCTGGGAACTTTTGTGGTACCGCGCTTACGATTTCAATATCAAATGCCTCTACTTTATCTTGATCGATAACTGTTAATATTTTCGCTGGCCCTTCTTTCACTTGATGAGATAATGCAATCGGCATTGCTTCATCCATTATGCCATTTTTTATACCTGTATTTAATTTACCAAAAATACCAAAAGGACTATTTGTTGTAATATTACCAATCACTTCACGATCCGGTGAAAATCTTGCTAATTTTTCTCCTGGATTTCCATGACTACCGCGTTCGATAGAAGTAACTGTCGAACGAACAATCTGTCCATCTTCTACTTGAATTGGTTTTTTCGTATCATTATCAGAAATAACATGACCAAGCGCTCCATATTTCATCGAATCCGGATGAACAAAAGTCATCGTTCCAATACCAGCAGCTGAATCACGAATATATAAGCCAATCCGATAAGACGATTCACCATTATCTTTTTCTGGTGTTAGTTTCGTATGAATATACTTACCATCTCGTAATAAGACGAGGTTAAGCGGTTCACCTGTTTTTCCGCTATCATGAATAAAAGGTGCCACATCGCTCATTCTTTCAATTGTTTTTCCATTAATTTCGGTAATCATATCCCCAACTTGTACACCAGCCACTTCTCCAGGCGATACTTTCCCTCTCTCTGTTTGAATTAAATGATGTCCAACAACAAGTACACCTTTTGTATTCAATTTCACTCCAATTGATTGCCCACCTGGAATCACTTTAAAATCTTTTAATACTTTCACATTTACCTTTTTTACTGGAAATCCAGCAAGTTGAAAAACCATATCCGCTTCACCATTTTGATGCGAATTTACTACAAGTCCAGATTTCTGTTCTTTATTTGAACTCACTGTAAAAACATGATGATTTGTCGATGAAGCCTGGAAAACTGGAAATGATGCTATTTCGGATTGTTGACCCTCAAAAATAACGAGTTGCTTCGGGGATGAAATAAACGTACGAAGCGGTTTAAAACATCCAATAAAAATTAATGAAACAAGGAGGCAAAGACCTATTATTTTTCGGAATTGCTCTAATTTCAATTCATTCACTCTCCTCGCTCCTACCCCACATTCAGCCTAACGACTTCATCTTTTAATTTCTCCTTGCAACGCTTTGTTTATAACCGGAAGAATCAAGAAATCGTCATTTGAGCAAAAAAGCTATCCATTATTGGATAGCCTCTGCTGTCTGTTTAAAACGATGTGCTTGCGTAAGTAACTCTTTCGCATGTTCCGTCGTTAAATCGGTAATTTCCACGCCAGAAATCATTCGAGCAATCTCCGTTACCTTATCCTCTGTACTTAATACAGTAACTGATGTAATCGTCCGATCATTCGCAACTTGTTTACGGATAAATAAATGTGAATCCGCCATTGATGCTACTTGAGGTAAGTGCGTAATACAAAGTACTTGTGAGTTTACAGATACACGATAAATTTTTTCCGCAATCGCTTGTGCCACTCGGCCACTCACTCCCGTATCTACTTCATCAAAAATGACCGATGCAACACCTTGATGCTTAGAAAAGATACTTTTCAGAGCTAAAATAATACGAGATAACTCTCCACCAGAAGCTACTTTTGAAAGTTGTTTTAATGGTTCACCTGGATTTGTTGAAATATAAAATTCCACATGATCGTATCCATCTGCCGTAAGTTTCACTGGTGTCCCTTCTAGAAATGGATCATCATGGCTTCCTTCTCTTTTCTTAATCCTCACTTCAAATTTCGTTTTTTCCATATACAATTCTTTTAATTCTTGGTGGATTGCGTTCGTAAGACGATCTGCAAGTTGATGACGCATATTGCTCAATATTGTTGCTTCCTTCAAAATTACACTTTCTAATTCTTTTAATTTCTTTTTCGTCGTTTCAATATGTACATCTTTATTTTCGATTGTAAAAATTTCTTGCTCTATTTTATCAGCATACGCTAAAATCTCTTCTACAGTATTTCCATACTTTCTCTTTAGCATACGAATTTCATTTAAACGCGTTTCAATTTCATCTAAACGATTCGGGTCATATTCCATTATATCTAATCTTTCACGGAGCTGATAGGCAACCTCTTCTAATAAGTAGTAGCTATTTGCAATCGAATCATGGTTCTCTTGATACGCCTCATCTAGGTGTGTAATACTCTCCATTTGTCCCATCGCATTTCGCACATGATCAAGTCCACTACCATCTTCGCTTAACGAACGGTATGCATCACCAAGCGCTTTATAAATCTTTTCGAAATTAGAGATTTTTAATCTCTCTTCCGTCAATTCATTTTCTTCATCGACTTTCAAATCCGCTTTACAAATTTCTTCGTGCTGGAATTGAATTAAATCTAAGCGATGTGCCATCTGCTGTTCATTCTCTGTTAAGGATTTCAGTTGTTTTTTTAAATGCTCATACTCACCGTATACGCCCTGATATATTTCTAATTGGTTCACGATACGATCTCCATCAAAATGATCGAGCATAAACAAATGGCGTTCCTCATTCATCAAATCTTGCGTTTCATGTTGTCCATGAATATCAACAAGTGTTTTCCCAATTTCTTTTAATATACTCAATGTAACAAGTTTACCATTTACACGACATACACTTTTTCCATTCGCAGCGATGTCACGTTTTAAAATGATCATCCCATCTTCAATTTCAATGTCCAGCTCTTCAGCTTTCGTAATACATGGATGTTTATCATCCTCTATATAAAATAAACCTTCAATTTCAGCTTTTTCTGTTCCATATCTAACAAATTCTGCTGAACCGCGGCCACCAACAAGTAAGCTGATTGCATCAATAATAATTGATTTTCCGGCACCTGTTTCACCACTTAAAACTGTTAAACCTTTTTGAAAAGAAATATTTAATGACTCAATAATAGCAAAGTTTCTAATCGATAATTCCGATAACAATGCCCCATTCACCTCGTTATAAACTAATCCCCTAAAAAGGGCTTTCGCTAAGCGCTTTTCACTCTGCGTTTATCATATATATTGTATGTATAAATTACTCTTCTAGCCCGCTCCATTGTACCAAACATTCGTTTTACGGGTCAATCCATCGATTTCCTAACTTCATTCTAGAAAAACACCATATTTCACTTCACATTCATCTATTTTTCCTAGAATAAAAAATATCTTGTTTACTTTCTGCTTTTAGCAAAAGAGTAAACAAGATTCTTTTGTTACAACATATTTAAGAAACGATCTGATACAACACCTGTATCCTCAGGCGTACGGCAAATAATTAAGCAAGTATCATCACCACAAATGGTTCCAATAATCTCATCCCATTCTAAATGATCAATAAGTGCTCCAAGCGCGTGCGCGTTACCAGGTAATGTTTTTAACACAAGCATATGTCCTGCTGTGTCTAACTTTACAAACGAATCGACTAGATTACGTTTTAATTTTTGCAACGGGTTAAATCGTTGATCTGCTGGTAAGCTATATTTATAGCGACCATCATGCAATGGCACTTTTACTAAGTGCAACTCTTTAATGTCACGCGATACAGTTGCTTGCGTTACATTAAACCCTTCATTACGTAAAATATCAACTAGTTCATCTTGCGTTTCAATTTCTTTATTCGCGATAATTTCTCTGATTTTAATATGGCGCTGACCCTTATTCATACATTTGCACCTCACACTATCTCTTACCATAGTTTAAACATTGGTATACTTCACTTATTTATGTTAACTTATAATCGTTTACTTGTACATAATTGTTTTTACAATCATTATACAATTCCAACAAAAAGAGGAACAACAACCGTTATTCCTCTTTCCCTTTTTGTTTTAAGACCTCATGAGCTTCTGTTACAACTTGCTCTACAGAAACCAGAGAATGCTTTTCGCCAATCCCACGTTCACCATGCCACTTTAAATGAATTAAAAACTCAATATTTCCGTCCCCACCTGTAATTGGAGAAAATGTTAAGTTTTCAACATCATACCCTTCTTTTATTGCGAAATCAACAATCATTTCTACGACAGCTTCATGAACTTTACGATCACGAACGATGCCCTTCTTCCCGACCTGCTCTCTTCCAGCTTCAAATTGTGGTTTAATTAAAGCCGCAACATTACCATTTGGAGTCAATATCGTTTTTAAGACTGGAAGAATTAATTTTAACGATATAAACGAAACATCAATGCTAGCAAACTGCGGCAAGCCACGCTCTAAATCAGCCGGTGTTACATAACGAAAATTCGTCCGTTCCATAACAACAACGCGCTCATCTTGACGAAGCTTCCAAGCAAGTTGATTGTACCCTACATCTAAAGCGTAAGATAACTTCGCACCATTTTGCAGCGCACAATCTGTAAAGCCACCAGTTGATGAACCAATATCTAACATAATTTTATCTTGTAAATCAAGATGAAAAGTCTCTAATGCCTTCTCTAACTTATAACCGCCACGGCTCACATATGGCATAACTTGTCCTTTTACCGTAATCGGTGTATCTTGTGGGATTTTTTCCCCTGGTTTATCGAGTCTCATTTCATTTGCATATACAAGACCCGCCATAACAGCGCGTTTTGCCTTTTCACGCGTTTCTATAAGTCCTCGTTCTACTAATAGTACATCTACTCTTTCTTTTTTTACACTCATTTGTTACGCCCTTTTTTGTTTTGATGGAATCATTGTATGAATACGGTCCACAACAGCATCTGTCGTTAAACCAATTTCTTCTAACAACTTTGTAACACTACCGTGTTCAATGAAATGATCTGGAATTCCCATTCGTTCGATTAAAGCACTATGATACCCATGCTCAGTAGCAAATTCTACTACACCTGTACCAAATCCACCGATTAAACAAGCTTCTTCAATTGTTAAAATCGGCATATTCTTACCTAGGAGTTCATGTAAATATGATTCATCCATCGGCTTAATAAAACGAGCATTCACGACTTTCACTGAAACTCCAGCTTTTTCGAGACGCTCCGCCGCTTCCAGCGCCATCGGAATCGTTGTACCAAATGTCAAGATTGCTGCTTGCGTACCTTCTTTTAAGGTTTCCCATGTACCAATTGGAATAGCTTTGAGTTCTTCATCCATTTTAACTCCAAGTCCATTTCCGCGCGCATAACGCAGAGCAATTGGACCATCTTCATATTGCATTGCCGTATATACTAAATGCTGCCCTTCATTTTCATCTTTCGGCATCATGAGCACCATATTTGGCAAGTGGCGTAAAAACGCGATATCAAATACACCTTGATGCGTTTCACCATCTGCTCCAACCAATCCAGCACGGTCAATTCCAATGAAGACATTTAAATTTTGACGGCATATATCATGAACAACTTGGTCATATGCACGTTGTAAGAATGTTGAATAAATCGCTAAGAACGGCTTCATTCCTTGCGTTGCCATCCCAGCGGCCATCGTTGTGGCATGTTGCTCAGCAATTCCCACATCAATCATACGATCTGGAAATTCTTGATGAAACTTTTCAAGCTTAGAACCAACTGGCATTGCTGGTGTAATCGCAACGATACGCTCATCAGTTCTTGCAAGCTTACGAACTGTCTCACTTACAACCGCACTCCACGCCGGTGCAACTTCTTTTGGCTTTACAAAATCACCAGATTCGATTTTATATGGTCCTGTTCCATGCCAAGTTCCAATCACATCGCTCTCTGCTGGTTTATAGCCTTTTCCTTTTTTCGTAATCACATGAACAAGTACCGGGCCTTTTGTTTTCTTTGCATATTGAAGTGTTTCAAATAAGTTTTCATAACTATGCCCATCAACAGGACCTAAATATGTAAACCCTAACTCTTCAAAGAAGACACCTGATACAAGTAAATATTTTAAACTATCTTTTACTTTTTCTGCGGTTGCTGCAACTTTCCCGCCAACTGCTGGAATTTTCTTGAGTAAATACTCTAGTTCATCCTTCACCCATTGATATTTTCCAGCTGTACGCAGGCGACCAAGAACGTTATGAAGAGCTCCAACATTTGGAGCAATTGACATTTCATTATCATTTAAGATAACAATCATATCTGTTTTTTCATGCCCGATATGGTTTAATGCTTCTAAAGCCATTCCACCAGTCAAAGCACCATCCCCAATAATTGGTATAATACACTCTTTCGTTTTCTTTAAATCACGTGCTAAAGCCATTCCCATTGCAGCAGATAATGAAGTCGAACTATGACCTGTTTCCCATACATCATGCTCACTCTCGCAACGTTTTGGGAAACCACATAGACCTTTATATTGTCTTAATGTGCCAAACTCTTTTGCACGCCCTGTTAAAATCTTATGCACATAGGATTGATGTCCTACATCCCATAAAAATTTATCTTTTGGACTGTCAAATAATTTATGCAGAGCAATTGTGAGTTCTACTACACCTAAGTTAGGAGCAATATGTCCACCTGTTTGAGAGAGCTCTTCAATTAAAAACTTCCGAATATCCTCACTCAATGCCTCTAGTTCGCTGATAGACATATCTTTCAAAAAACTAGGGTTTTGAATTTGCGTTAGATCCACATGGATCACTCACTTTCGTTTCATAATCTGTCAATATGGCAAATATTACAAAAAAATATTTGCACAACACAAGAAATTCTTCAATATCATTCCTATTTTCTATCCTGCTTGAACAGACAATTCGTCATCTTTCTCTTCATTCTTAGAAAACGAAGTATCCCTTTCAAGTAAGAAGCCTACATGAATCATAGCTCCTCTATCCGATGAAAAAAGAGCCGCTAACACAAAGTGATAACGGCAACGTAATCTAGATATATTTTTGCCAATAACAAGAAAAGAAAAACCTTTTTCTACATTTATACCACAAAATAATAAATGACTCAACAAATGAAAACGTTCTTACATTAGTTATTACGCTTTGCGATCAAATCACAAATAGATAATAAATACTCATCTTGTAATTGTAAAGATGCTATCGCATCTTTCGCTTTAACAATTGTTTCTTCTAAGATACATTTTGCCTCATCTATAGTAAATAACGTCGTATATGTACTTTTTTCATTGGAAGCATCACTACCAATTGGTTTTCCAATTTCTTCTTCCGTACCTTCTACATCTAAAATATCATCTCGAATCTGGAAAGCCAGACCAATATATTTTGCAAATGCAAGTAGTTTCTTCTCTTGTTCTGGTGTTGCTCCTGCAAGTACCGCTCCTGCAAGCACGGCATATTCTAATAACCGCCCTGTTTTATACTTATGAATATATTCTAATTCACTAAGCTCAAGCCGCTTTCCTTCCGCTTCCATATCCGCTACCTGTCCAGCAACCATTCCTTCTGGTCCAGCTGCTTTTGCAAGTTCAAGCGCAAGTCTTAGCTTTGTTTCTGTAGAAATGTCTTGATGATGATACGCTGTCACTACTTGGAAAGCATGTGTTAACAAGCCATCTCCCGCTAAAACGGCCATCGCTTCACCAAACACTTTATGGTTTGTTGGTTTTCCCCGTCTTAAATCATCGTCATCCATACATGGTAAATCATCATGAATTAACGAATAGGTATGAATCATTTCAAGAGCACAAGCTGCTCCTATACCCAGTTCTCTTTCCTTTTCAAACGCTTGCAACGTTGCAAATAAAAGTAACGGACGGAGACGCTTTCCGCCTGCTTCCAATGAATATGTCATCGCTTCGCGAAGTACATTTGGACATTGTAATTGATTTGCATAGCGTGCAAGCTGCTCCTCGACGAAAGTTTTACTCTCTTTCACAAAAGCATCAAAAGCTACATATGCCACTATGCTTCATCTCCTACAGCAGTAAATGGTTTAAGTTCTCCATCTTCTCCAAGGATAACTGCCATTTGTTCTTGTACATCTTTCAATTTCTCATCACATAGCTTAGACAACTCCATACCTTCTTTAAAATATGAAATCGCCTCTTCTAAAGGAACATCGCCTTGTTCGAGCTTAGAAACAAGATGTTCAAGCTGAGAAATTGCTTCTTCAAAGCTTAATTTATTTTCCATTGTTCAATTCACGCTCCTCTATGCCCGATACGTTACAATCTAACACTCCATCTTGTAATTGTACTGAAACAACATCACCAAGGCCGACATCTTTCACACTTTTTAACACTTGCTTTTTTTCACTATATACGAGCCCATATCCTCTCATCATTACTTTAAGTGGACTTAGTGCCTCTAATTTTTGAGCCGCCCTCATAAACGCAAACTCTTTCGTTTGCAGTAATGTTTGCATTTCACGTTGCAATTGCTTTTGCAACGTTTCTACCCTTGTTTTTGTTTGTACAATCTTTTGAGAGGGATGATGCTTCTCCAAATAAAATGAGAGCTGTTTTAACTGATTTACCTTTTTCTCTACATAGCGTTCTTTCACCAAAATAAGCTGTTCAAGAGTACGATCTAACTGTTCTTCTTTTTGCTCATACACTTGCTTTGGATAACGAAACGCATACGATTTTTGAAGTGTTTGCAGTTGTTCTTGCTTTTTATGTAACATCTCTCGCATTGCCCTTTGCAGGCGAAGGGTTCGTTGTAACACTTTCTCTTGTAATTCAATTATATTTGGTGCTGCAAGTTCTGCTGCTGCCGTTGGAGTTGGTGCACGTAAATCTGCTACAAAATCAGCAATTGTAAAGTCTGTTTCATGTCCAACTGCCGAGATGATTGGAATTTCACTCGCAAAAATCGCACGTGCAACCATTTCTTCATTAAAGGCCCATAGTTCTTCAATGGAACCGCCCCCACGACCGACAATTAAAGCATCTATATCCTTCATCTCATTCGCTGTTTGAATCGCTTGTACAATTGAGGGAGCCGCAGACTCCCCTTGTACAAGTACCGGAAATACAATCACATTCCCAATTGGATAACGACGTTTAATCGTCGTTATAATATCCCGAATCGCAGCTCCTGTTGGAGATGTAATGACACCAATTGTTTTCGCATAGGCAGGGATTGGCTGTTTATAAACTTGAGAAAACAGCCCTTCTTCCTCTAATCGAACCTTTAATTGCTCATAAGCTAAATGAAGATTACCAATTCCATCAGGCTGCATATCATGAACATAAATTTGGTATGAACCACTTGCTTCATAGACAGAGATTTTCCCTTTTACAAGTACTTTCATTCCATCTTCTGGTCTGAATTTTATATTGCGATTATGACCCGCAAACATAACCGCTGCTATTCTTGCATTTTCATCCTTTAATGTGAAATACATATGGCCACGGCTATGACATTTAAAGTTTGAAATTTCTCCTTTTAACCAAACAGACTGCAAATGCGGGTCATACTCTATTTTTGTTTTTATATAGCGTGTTAATGCTGTAACGGTTAAATATTGCTTTTCCATCTTTCTCTCCTCATAGCCGATTCAAATTATTTACAAACAACTCCTGCGCGTTTTGCAGATTCTACTGTATTATGAAGGAGCATTGTAATTGTCATTGGGCCGACACCTTTTGGTACTGGTGTAATGTAACCCGCAATATCAAGTACATTTTCAAAGTCAACATCACCGCACAGCTTACCTGTCTCTAAACGGTTGACACCAACATCAATTACAACTGTACCTTCTTTTATATAGTCAGCTGTTACCATTTTTGGTCTTCCAACAGCTACAATTAAAATATCAGCTAACTTTGATAATTCTTTTATATTTTTCGTTTTGGAATGGCAATATGTTACAGTCGCATTTTCATTTAAAAACAGCTGTCCCACTGGTTTTCCAACGATATTACTTCTTCCGATTACAACAACGTGTTTTCCTGAAATATCAAGATTTGTTTCTTTTACTAATTCTACAATGCCATGTGGTGTACATGGAAGAAATGTATCTTGACCTGTCATCATACGGCCAACGCTGATTGGATGGAACCCATCTACATCCTTTTCAGGTGAAATTCTTTCAATGATAGCTTTCTCTTCAATATGTTTCGGTAAAGGCAATTGTACTAATATACCATTAATACGGTCATCTTCATTTAAGCGATCAATTTCAGCTAACAAACGTTCTTCTGTAATTGTATCTGGAAACTCAATTAACTCTGAATAAATTCCAACTTGTTCACAGCCCTTTTCTTTTCCTTTTACATAAGAACGAGATGCTGGGTCTTCTCCAACTAAAATAACGGCTAATCCTGGTACAATCCCTTGCTCTTTCAACTTCACAACTTCTTCTTTCAATTGTGCTCGTTTTTTCTCCGCAACTTCATTTCCTTTGATGATTACTGCTACCATTTAAGATTCCCCCTTAAAGAAATTACAGTGTGTCTTTTATATTAGATAAAACGCCGTTTATAAAACGACGAGATTCCTCATCCCCAAATGTTTTTGCAATTTCAATTGCTTCGTTAATTGTTACATTGTGTGGAATTTCTTCCATGTACTTCATTTCATACACAGCTAGACGTAAAATACTGCGATCTACAATACTAATACGTTCTAATTTCCACTTCTTTAAATTTTGACGAATTGCTTCATCAATTGCTTCTTTATGTTCTACACAACCAACAACAAGTGATTCTAAAAACTCATTTGTTTCTTCGCCTTCTTCTAGCGTATTTTCCACCGCTACTTTCGGCTCGATTTCTCCAGTAATATCCATTTGGTATAATGCTTGCATGGCTCTTTCTCTAGCCGTCCTACGTTTCATTGTAACTCTCCTTTATACTTCAAGTCTTTCCTTATGTTTTGTTATATTATTATAATTTATAAGCCGTCAATTTACTTACTCTTACAGTTTTCATTGATTTTTCAACCTTATAATACAATGATAATAACACAATTTATCGTTTCATACACGAGTTACAAGGCTGAAAAATAATAAAAAGATTAACTTCAAGTTCCATACCTTATCACAATGTACGTTTTTTGAAAAAACGTATCATTCCCTTTTTATATTTTGTATTTTTTAAAATAGTATAATAATTTAAAGGTTTCGTGCATGAAGAGATGAAACGAGAAAAAAGGTGCCTATTTGACAAGGCACCTTCTCATTCTTATACTGGCTCGATTTCTGTTTTTTGCGTTTCAAATGTTACGCCAACGATGTGAATATTTACTTCTTTCGGCTCAAGACCCGTCATTGTAAAGAGTGCTTGGCGAATATTATCTTGAATTTTTTGTGCAACAACTGGTATTGCTACACCAAAATACATGACAACATAAACGTCAACGATAATATCGTCGTTTACTAATTCAACCTTCACGCCTTTACCGTGATTTTTCTTTCCTAACTTCTCAACAACATCTGTAGCAAAGTTGCCGCGCATTGCCGCTACGCCATCTACTTCAGCAGTTGCGATACCTGCAATTACCTCAATTACTTCTGGTGCAATTTCTACTTTTCCAAGGGTTGTATCTTGACCCATATCTAACATATGTTCAGCCATGAAAAAAACCTCCTTTAAATGTATCACTGCGTCACAAGTTCATGCTCTTCCAAAAATTTAGTATTAAATTCCCCTTTTATAAAATCAGGATGATCTAGCAATTGTAAATGGAACGGGATTGTCGTATGTACGCCTTCAATGACAAATTCACTAAGTGCTCGCTTCATTTTTGCAATTGCTTCTTCACGTGTTTTTCCGTGAACAATTAATTTCGCAATCATCGAATCATAAAAAGGTGGAATTGAATAACCAGGATAAACAGCTGAATCGACGCGAATACCAAATCCTCCTGGTGGTAAGTACATTTCCACTTTCCCTGGAGATGGCATAAAGTTTTTGGCAGGGTTTTCCGCATTAATTCGACATTCGATTGCCCAACCTTTAAATTGTACTTCTTCTTGCTGTAGCGATAGCTTTTCTCCTGAAGCAACACGAATTTGCTCTTTAATTAAGTCCATCCCTGTTACCATCTCTGTAACCGGGTGTTCTACTTGAATTCGCGTGTTCATTTCCATAAAGTAAAAGCTTTTCGTTTTATATTCATAAATAAACTCAACCGTACCAGCACCTGTATAATCAACCGCTACCGCTGCTTTTACTGCCGCTTCACCCATTTTCTCACGAATATTTGCATCAAGAGCAGGAGAAGGACTTTCTTCTAATAGTTTTTGCAAACGGCGCTGAATTGTACAATCACGCTCTCCTAAATGAATCGCATTGCCATGTGCATCTGCCATTATCTGAATCTCAACATGGCGGAAATCTTCAACGTACTTTTCTAAGTATACACCAGGGTTTCCAAAAGCGGTACTAGCTTCTTGCTGTGTAATTTGAATTCCCTTTATAAGCTCCTCTTCATGACGTGCAACACGAATACCTTTTCCGCCGCCACCTGCAGTTGCTTTAATAATAACGGGATATCCAATTTGATTTGCAAGTTCCATCGCTTCTTCTGTGTTTTTTATAATCCCTTGTGAACCTGGTACAATCGGAACCCCTGCTTCTTTCATTGTATCACGCGCAACGTCTTTTGTACCCATTTTTGAAATTGCTTCTGGACTAGGTCCGATAAAAATCAAGTTACATTCACGACATAGTTCTGCAAAATCAGCATTTTCGGCTAAAAATCCATAACCAGGGTGAATTGCATCACAACCTGTTAATTTTGCAACGCTTATAATATTCGTCAAATTTAAATAGCTTTCTTTCGACATTGTTGGCCCAACGCAATACGCTTCATCTGCGATTTTCACATGAAGTGATTCTTTATCCGCTTCTGAATAAATAGCTACTGTTTCAATATTCATCTCTTTGCAAGCACGAATAATTCGCACAGCAATTTCCCCACGATTGGCTATCAATACTTTTTTTATCATCACAAAGACTCCCTTATTACGCTTTTACAAGAAATAGCGGTTGTCCATACTCAACAAGTTGTCCGTTGTTCACAAGAATTTCAACAATCTCTCCATTTACTTCTGCTTCAATTTCATTAAAGAGCTTCATCGCTTCAACGATGCAAACGACTGTACCTTCTGAAACGCGATCCCCGACACTTACATATGCAGGCGTATCTGGTGAAGAAGATGCATAGAATGTTCCAACCATCGGTGATGTGATTGTATGTAAATTCTCATCTTGAACAGCTTTCTTCTCTTCCTGCTTCGGTACTTCTACCTGCGCGGCTGCTACGGCTGTTTCCATTTCTACCGCTTGCGTTTGTAATGCTTGTTTCACTACTGGCGTTGTCTGTACAGACACAACTTCATTCCCACGCTTTTTCATTTTAATTGTCGTGCCATCTTTTTTGTATTCAAATTCATCAATGTTAGAGCTATCAATTAACTTAATTAATTCACGAACTTCTTGAATTTTAAACATATAAAATCCACTCCCATACACTTGTTTGTCCCGTTCTTACAGATACTGAACATATAAAAGCAAACTATGTTGTCTGTAAAGATACGATTCATTCTCCTAGAGAAATCATTCCTATAACATTTACTAATAGAAACTTTTGCTACTCTCATCTTACGATAAATATTTTCAACATTCCAATTTATATTTCTTTACGATAAATCGAAACTCCTGTAAAAAATATTATTTCACTAAATAATTTATTACCTAGTAATAATACCAAGTTTCACTCAAAATTGGCAAGACCACTTCATAAAAAACATGTTTTTTCTCTTTTTCCATTTAAAATATAGAGCTCTTGATTTATTATTCTCATCTTATTTTAACTATGTACAACAACATATTTTACAAAATGTTATTTTTTTATTTACAAGCCGTTCATCCTTCCTTCACATACGAATAGTATGTTCAAAGTAAAGTAAATTATCTTAATAGTGAGGTGCAGAAACATGATATGGCTCATCTTGTTCTTACCAGCTGTATTAATCTGGCTCATCGTTGTCTTCACTCATATAAAATACGGAAAAAGCAACCACCATTACCACGAACCTTTAATTTTCTACTCTCAGCGCATTTCTCCTTTCCGAGGAGAAAACATTGAAATAGCACAAAAAGATGAAATAGAAAAAAGCTATCGAAAACGATAGCTTTTTTCTATCCGGCTGTTCGCGAGTAGTAATCCTCCAGCTTATCATAGCTCGTAATACATATTTAAAATTTATTTTACTGGATCAAACTTGACGCCTACATCCTTGGATCCTGCCTCAGCACGAACAAGTTGGATAATTTTATTTGCTTCTTTTTGAGAATGCTTCGTAGCTTTTATTGTTACTTTAATATCAGTTCCATCAGCTCTTACAAGCGCATCTTTATAGCCACCTTGTGATTTAATAACTGTTTCAAGCAACCCTTCCTTTGTTTCCATCTGATCGATTGCATTTAATTCATCTTTCGCTTTACTTATTTCTTCAGCGGAAGATTTCGTTGATTTCATAACATCTTGTAATTTTTCTTTCTCTGCACTGCGTTGATCTTCCATTTTCAAACGAAGTGCTGTAAAGTTTTCATCACTTGATTGAACTGTTACATTGCCTTCTTTTTTGCTTGTCTCTTTTTTACTATCATCTTTTTTCTCTGTTTCTTTGCCCGATGTTTCTTTCGTTGTTTCTTTTGGAGTAGCTTCTTTATTAGATGTTTCTTTTGTCGTTTCTTTTGTCACTTCTTTTTCAACACCTTGCTTTTCTTGTCCAACCTTTTCACTCGCTGTTGGTGTTGCAGTATTCATTTTGTCAGGCGTTGTTACATAATAAACAGATAACACAACAACTAAACTTAGCATTGTTAGTAACCAAACTGTTTGTTTTTTCAACACTTTATTTCCTCCCTAACCCTTTTTTGGTAGTACTGCTACGCGGTGTGATGGTACATCAAGCATACGTGTCACCGCTTCCTTTACCATTGCTTTTACTTGTATATTATCCACCCCTTTTGCTACGACAAGGACACCTCTCACTTTTGGTTTCTCTGTTCGCAATACAATCGGAGTTTCTTTATCACCTTCGCGTATAATCACCGTTTTTTCATCAGTTGATTCATCTTCAACTTGTCTTTTTCCTCCAGTTTTATCTGTTTCACCTGTTGTTTGCGATCGTTTCACAATATTTTTTTCAAGTATTTTTTCTTCTGATGAGTCCAAATTCACTTCAATAGACACATCTTTAACCCCTGTTATATCTTCTAATGCTGCTTTCAATTCTTGTTCGTATGCTTTTTCGTATTTTTCTACAGCTGACATGTTCTCACTCTTTTTTTGTCCAAAAGTCGGCACTTCTTTTTCTGAATCTTGACTTGTCTTTTCTTTAAACACAGGCACTTCTTCTTTTTTCGATTGAAAGAAATTACTAAAAAACATAAGCAACATTCCAAGTATGAGTAGGACAAGCAAAAACTTAGGTGTTACTTTTTTTCCTTTCTCCCTATCATCTTTTTCGTCCCCTTTCAATAAGTTGCGAAAAAATGAGAATTTCGAGTTTTTATCTTTATTGTCCATTTACTCTACCTGTCCCCCCTTCCATTTGAACTTGGATTTGTTTATCCTCTAGCTGCCACCTGCTTGAAAAGAACTGTTTCATTTCTACATTTGTTTCTTCCGAAGTTTTCTGAGGCGCTCTCGTATTAATTTCAACTGGCTTTACTATTTCAATTGCATCGTTTTTCTTCACTTCAGCTTCTTTTAGCGTCACAATAACAGATTGAATATCTTTTGCCGCTTTTACTTCTCCCTTAGTTTCTGCTGCAATTATTTTTATTTCAGACACTGTCACGCCATACTTTTTCTCAAATTCTTTCCCAACTTCTTTTTTCATTTTGACAGCCATCTCTTCTAAACTATATGCACGTGTTAGGGCTTGTATTTCTTTTTTCTTTGTATCAACTGAATTTTTTATCGATCCGTCCGCTACGTATTTTTCTTGATTAAAATTCGCAATCACTTCATTTACATCCGTTTGTAATAACTTAAATAGCGGCGTTAAGATTAAAACGACTAACAATAAGCTCACAACAAATTTGACATACTTTTGTAAATTTGAATTAGGAAGGATAAGATGCAGCATCGTCGCTAAGAGCAAAAAGACGATAATATTTCTAATCCACTCTGTAACAAATTGCATACTCGTCACCTCCTATCGCATCATGAGGGTAATGTTCCCCGCGGCAATAATAATGGTAATGCTTAAAAAGAACATAAAGGATACGATAGCTAAGCAGGCAAATACATAAATGATACTTCTTCCTATAATATCTAAACATTTAATAATGGCTCCTCCGCCAACTGGCTGTAGTACTGCCGCTGCGAATTTATAAATAAACGCGATACAAAAGATTTGAATCGCTGGAAAAGCAACGATTAAACATAAGATAACAAGCCCGATAATCCCGACCGTATTCTTTAATAACCCAGAGGCGCTAATAACAGTATCCGCCGCTTCTGTAAACATCCGCCCTACCACAGGAATAAAATTTCCCGTTACAAACTTCGCTGTTTTAACAGCTATACCATCAGCAACTGCTGTTGCTGTCCCTTGCACAGATAATACGCCTAGAAAAACTGTTAGAAAGATACCAATAATCCCAACACTTACATTTTGCAGGAGCTTGGACAATTTCGTAACTTTATATTGATCACTCATTGTACTTACAATGCTTAAGATGGTCGCAAGTAATAAGAGCGGAAGAACAATATAGTTCATAAGCAGCCCACTTGTATTCATTAAAAAAATGATAATCGGATGGAAGAAGGATACTGATACAACCCCGCCTCCGGTCGCTATGAGTGCTAGGAGAATAGGAAGCAAAGCTAATATAAAATCTACCATCGTTTGAATCGTTTCTCGTGCATACGTCATGACCACATAAAAACTATTTAAAGCAAAAATAATTAACACCATATATACAACGGCATCTGCAATTTTACTTATGCTACTCTTCGAAAAGGCAGATTGTAGTGATTGTAATAATGCACTGAAAATTGTGAGCATAATGAGCGTTCCAAGTAGCTTTCCATTTGCAACAAGCTCATGAAATAAATATTTTAATAGCCCTATCATCCATTCTTTTATAGAAAATTCCTTTTCGCCCTTTACAAATTCCATAAAACTTCCCTTTTGACTCTCTGGTAAATAACCTCCATATTTTGTGACAAGCCCGTCCCAAAACTGCTTCACATCTTCGATTCCGAGTTTATCCAATTGTTGATCTACGACGTTTTTTTCTACAGGAGAAGCTTGTACGACAATTGGTAAAGAAAAGAAAAGGAAGCAAGCAAACAGCAGCTTAGCTCCAAACCTTTGCAACATTCACTCCCCCTTATCCCGTAGGTAAAAAACCAAGAATTGTTTCAATTACAACCGTTAAAATAGGAATAGCCATAACAAGAATTAAAATTTTCCCTGCTAATTCAATTTTTGAAGCAATTGCACCTTGACCAGCATCTTTTGTAATTTGTGTCCCAAACTCAGCAATGTAAGCAATTCCAATAATTTTCAGCAGTGTCTCTACATAGACATTGCTTACTTTCGCCTCACTGGCAACTCGCTCAATCATTCTTAAAATAGAATGAATTTGATCGATTAGCAGCAGAAACATGACACTCGCGATGAACACAATAAACAAAGAAGTGATACTAGATTTATGTTGATTTAGCACAGCTGCTAAAAATGTCGCGACGAGGCCCAATCCGACAATTTGTAAAATCTCGATTCGAACCGCCTCCTTTACTGGAAGAGAAAGACACTTTTAATCTTGTCAAACAAAGTATTAATCAAAAATGCAACATGAAATAAAATAACGACAAAACCGACAAGAATAACCCAGTTTGCAATATCCTCCCGCTTTAACTCTTTTAGTACTGTATGAATGAAAGCTAAAACAATGCCGATTCCGGCGATTTGAAATATTAATCCAACATCGATGGACATCGCCTTTCTCCCCCCCCTATAGCAGTAAAATTACGATAAGTAGTCCTGCTAGTACACCCAAACTCTTTATCATCTTTTCATATTGAAGTTGAAGTGCTTTCGCTTCACCCTCTTCTCTTTCTAGGTGCGTAATACATAAGCGAATATGCTTTTGCTGCGATTCACGGTCATGCTGCCCTAACGTTTCACCAAATTGCTGCAAAATCTCATATTCAGTTTGTTTAAATGCAGTGAGTTTCCAATTTTCTTGCAAACTTTCAAGCCAAGCCTCTCTAACTGTTTGTTCGCCGCTTTCTAGTCGCTTTGAAAAACTTTGAAATATCCAGTTTAAAGGCTTTGGCATTTGTTTTACTAAGCGCTCTGCTGCTTCTGATAAAGGCGTATGCCCGTACATGATTTCAGCTTCTAGCGATTGCAGCGCTGCTTTTAAAAGCCTAAGTTGACGCGGGCGTTCACTATATCTTTTGGCATACGAAAAACCAAAGAAAGTGCTCACCGCTACAATTAACACCGCACCAAATATTTTCACCATACGCTTTGAACCTTCCCTCTCCTTTGAACAGGCTTTCCATCTCCATCCTTGACTTGAACAATAGTTCCAGGTCCCTTTGCTTTTGATAGTTCAATAAAGCGATCAAACACACCAAGCTCCATCACAGCCTTTAAAGATGGTCGTTTCATTACATCATCAAAAGAAAATCCGTGAGCACTTATAAAAAGCTGAACACCTGCATGGACCGCCTCCATAATTGCTTCGCTATCTTCCATACGTCCAATTTCATCCACTATTAATATATCCGGACTCATAGAACGAATCATCATCATCATTCCTTCTGCTTTTGGACATGCATCCAACACATCAACACGCGGGCCAAATTCATATTGCGGAATCCCTTTTACACATCCAGCGATTTCTGAGCGTTCATCAACAATCCCCACTTTACAAGAAGGAATTTCATGAAAACGAACCCCTTGACTCATACAACGTGCCACATCCCTGAGAAGTGTTGTTTTCCCTGTTTGCGGAGGGCCAATTACCATTGTGTTTAACCAACGTGAGTCGTACAAATAAGATAAGAGTGGCTCAGCTATCCCAATTTTTTGACGGGCAATTCGAATATTAAATGATGACACATCTCGAATCATCTTCACTGCACTTTTCTCTGTAATTACTTTTCCAGCTAAGCCAATCCTGTGACCACCGCGCAAAGTAACATACCCACGCTTTAACTCTTCTTCCATCGTATAAATAGAATATTGACTAAGCTTATTTAATAAGTAGATTGCATCCTCTGCTGTAACGACATAGTCATAAAAGAACACTTCTCCACGAGCAATACATTCAAGTGGCCTTCCTATCCGAACCCTAATTTCTTCTAACGCGCTATATTGTTCACAGCCTTCAATAAACTGTTTCATCGCTTTTGGTAAAACCTCTAATACTTCTTTCATCTGCTTCTCCCCACCATACTTGACTTACTATTTCAGCACTGCAATAAAAATACAGCCAATTCCGAGAGTTAGAAAAAAGAGCTTCAAAAAAGAAATTTCATTTGCAACGCTCGCAATGCCGATCGACATCGTTAAAATTAATACAGTCGGTCCAACAAATGCCAACATACCATTTATAAACAATGCTTTTTTTGCATCATTCACATAAAGCATAAGCAAAGCGGCGAATATCTCCGCACTACCTGAAAACAACCGAAGCAATCCCATGACAAGCACGGATGTTTCCATTGCCGCCAGCCATTGTTTCATTCTCCCACCTTCTCTCCTACCAATTACTTTTCAGTTCACTAACAAAACTCTTATTCCAAAAAGAATATATTTGTACAACCATATGCAGAGGTTGTCTATTTCAGAAGTAAAAACATAATTTTCCACATTTATTATCATTTAAATCTGAATATTCGTAATCGTTTGTGTTATATTTTATACAAGGAAGGGGTTTTTTTTATGAGGCATGTAACATTGTTACCACTCGATTTACAATATGCAGATATCATTTTTACATTATCAAGCGATCCACATGTGAAAGACGCACTAGGGATAAAAGTAGAAACTGTAGAAGATACAAAAACATTCATTCGTTTTGCAATGGAAGAAGAACGAAAAAAACAATCTCTATCAAGGATGATAGTAAATGAAAGGCAAGAGATAATTGGCATTACCTCCCTCAAACATATTGATTGCCAAAAAAATAAATCTCATATCGGTAGTTGGCTCGGCTATCCATATTGGGGGCAAGGGTACAATGCAGCTGCTAAAAAGGAAATTTTTAAAATTGCATTTGAAGAATTAAATCTTACATACGTATTTGCCGGTGCCAAAACTACTAATATCCGTTCTCAAAAAGCGCAGGAGAAATTGCCTTATATTTCACTACATGTAGAAAAACAATTTCCAGATGAACATATAGCACTAGAAAAAGAGACCAAGTCCCCTTGTGTACTACATGTTATATCTCGTGAGAATTTTTTAGATTGGATGGGATTAAACAACAAGGAGGTATTAAATTGAAAGTAATTAAATTTTTTGTCACAATCGCATTAGAGTTTGTTGGGATCTATCTTTTTTCAAAAATGGTTGATTGGTCATTTATGGAGGCCTTTTTTCTAGGGAGTTTAGCGATATTCGGTGTTATTTGGTTGCTTGCGTTAAATATTAATCTTAATGCCAATATGGACCACACTATATACAAAACAGGGATAGTAAAACCATTCCAATTCATTTGGAGTCCTTACATAATAGGAACAATCAGTCTTATAGCTATCAATCTTATTACAAGCATCATTTATTATATACCTTATTTCATATAAAAAAGCACTCGTGATCATCACGAGTGCTTTTTATAACTATGCACGAGAAACGTATTTACCTTCACCTGTGTTGATGATAAGCATTTCGCCTTCGTTAATGAAGATTGGTACTTGTACAACAAGGCCAGTTTCTAATGTAGCTGGTTTTGTTACGTTAGAAGCTGTATCACCTTTAATGCCTGGTTCTGTTTCAACAACTTTTAACTCAACAGTATTTGGAAGTTCAACGCCAAGTACTTCACCTTGGTATGTCATAATAGATACTTCCATATTTTCTTTTAAGAATTTTAGCTCGCGCTCGATTTGAGCTTCACCAAGTTCGATTTGCTCATAAGTTCCATTATCCATAAATACGTGAGACTCACCGCTCGCGTATAAGTATTGCATACGACGGTTTTCGATATGCGCTTTTTCTACTTTTTCACCAGCACGGAATGTTTTTTCTTGAACAGAACCTGTGCGAAGGTTACGTAATTTAGAGCGAACGAACGCAGCACCTTTACCTGGCTTTACATGTTGGAAATCAAGCACTTGCCAAAGGGCATTGTCCACTGAAATTGTTAAACCTGTACGAAAATCATTTACTGAAATCATGCAAAAAATCCTCCTGTGTATTACAAAATAATAAGTTCTTTTGGAGATTTCGTGATTACTTCATTACCTTCACTTGTTACAATAATATCGTCCTCGATACGCACACCGCCAACACCAGGAATATAAATGCCCGGTTCTACTGTCACAGCCATTCCTGGCTCAAGTACCGTTTCAGAACGGAATGCTAAGCCTGGTGCTTCATGGATTTCAAGGCCCACTCCATGACCAGTAGAATGTCCGAAATATTCACCGTATCCTTTTTCCGTTATGTAGTCACGTGTTAATGCATCAGCTTCACGACCAGTTAAACCAGCTTTAATGCCGTTCACACCACGAAGCTGTGCTTCTAAAACGACATTATAAATTTCTTTTAATTTATCAGATGGTTCGCCGACTGCAATCGTACGCGTAATATCAGAGCAATATCCTTTATAATAAGCACCGAAGTCTAATGTTACGAAATCTCCTTTTTCTATCACTTTTTCAGATGCCACACCATGCGGCAATGCTGAACGAAGTCCTGAAGCAACGATAATATCAAACGAAGAAGATGTTGCTCCTTGTTTTCTCATGAAAAATTCAAGTTCATTTGACACTTCAATTTCAGATACGCCTGGGCGAATGAATGATAGAATATGTTCAAAGGCAGCATCTGCAATCTGTGCAGCTTCCTTTAATATCTTAATCTCTGAATCCGTCTTAATCAAGCGTAACTTTTCTACAAGCCCAGAAGTTGGAACAAATTCCGCTTCTACCGCTTCTTTATGTGCTGTATAAGAACTATATGTAAGAGTATCTTGCTCAAAGCCAAGCTTTTGAATTCCTAATTCTTTCACTTGTTTCGCAACTTCATCCAGAATTGGTCCTGTATGTTGCACAATTTCATAACCAACAGCTTGTTTACCAGCTTGCTCTACATAGCGGAAATCTGTAATAAACAGAGCACGATCATTAGAAATAAGTACAACACCAGCTGTCCCTGTAAAGTTCGTCATATATCTACGGCTATATTCATTCGTTAATAAAATACCATCAATACCAGCTTCACCAAATGCATTTCTTAACTTCGTGATCTTTTCCATCAATTTATGCCTCCCTAAGTTTCTCCAATAATGCAAATAACGCTAACTTATAGCCATAAAAACCAAACCCAACAATTTGGCCCGCCGCGACTGTTGCCGTCACAGATTCATGACGAAACGATTCCCGCTGGTGGATGTTAGAAATATGTACCTCAATAACTGGAATCGAAATGCTCGCTATCGCATCTTGAATCGCATAGCTATAATGCGTAAATGCTCCTGGATTTAGAATGATTCCTTCATATATGTCATCAGCCTCATGAATGATGTCAATAAGAGCACCTTCATGATTCGATTGAAAACATTCTAACTCCACTCCCAATTTCTCTGCTTCTTGCTTCATCTCTTCTTCTAATGATGCCAACGTTCCTTTCCCGTATACATTCACTTCTCGAACACCGAGACGATTTAAGTTAGGACCGTTAACGAGGAGTACTTTTTTCATATACTTTAAACTCCTTAATATAAAAAATGTCTATACAACATTCTAACACAGGAGCCACTTATTTGAATAGTTTGTCTACTCCAACCCTTCCCCTTGATTCACATTGTTCGCTTCAAATGAAACAGAATATGTGATAAACACACCGTATAAAATAAAAATACATATTGTTGTGACAATTGTTTCTTTCGGTAAATGAAGTGCATTTTTTATAACAGGTGCAATAGAACCCAGTCCGAAAAATAAAATGCCCCACCAAAACAGTCCATAGAGTATTCCCGGTAGTATCCCTTCAAATCTTTTGAAAAGAGCCCTATAGAGAAATGCCACTAAAATAGAAAGAAGCCCTATACAAACAATACCCAATACATTTCCCCAAACTCCTTCTTTCCACGATCCAAACGCAAATGGTAAAAGCAAATAGTTTGGTCCGGCTTCTGTAAATGAAAAAATATGAAGAAAATACCATATACATCCCCAAAAAACACCACCAAATAAACCAATCTGTACAATGTTTTTTGTTATTGATTGTTCTTGCTTCACATCGACACCTCCGCTTACTAGTATGTCCGAAACTATTTTGAAGCATGTTTAAATCATGCGAAATTTGTCTATAAAAAGAATAAGAAATGTCTGGCTTCCGTAACAATTTTCCTTGTCAGCAGCTTGTGTTTGTCGATAAAATAAAGGAAACTCGGTGATTGTCAAATCTCACAATGACAGAACCAAGTGTGACAATTGCCTCTTTTCTACATAAGAGAGAAACAAATACAGGTTGGTGTTAACATGGCAGAGGAGACAAAACAAATATACGGTGGGCAAGCGGTCATAGAAGGAGTTATGTTTGGTGGTAGAGAATATACTGTTACAGCGGTTCGTCGCAAAGATAAATCAATCGAATTTTATCGATTACCACGCGTGCGGAATAAAGTATTATCTATGCTAAAGAAAGTTCCATTTCTACGTGGTATCGCCGCTATCGTTGACGCAAGTGCCAATGGAGCAAAACATTTAAACTTTGCTTCGGAACGATTTGACGTTCATCCTGAAGACGATGAACAACTTACACACAAGAAAGAAGAGCAGTCAAAATTAACGATGGTATTAGGAGTAGCCGCAGTCGGAGTCTTATCGTTCATATTCGGCAAAGTCATTTTCACAGCAGTCCCCGCACTTTTAGCGGAATTGACACGACCGATTTTCCCATCTCACACTGGGCAAATTATTGTCGAAAGCATCATTAAGCTCATCCTTTTACTGAGCTATATATATATTGTGTCACTAACTCCGCTCATTAAGCGTGTGTTTCAATATCACGGTGCGGAACATAAGGTCATTAATGCTTACGAAAACAATCTTCCGCTGACAGTAGCAAATGTACAAAAACAAACTCGTCTCCATTATCGTTGCGGTAGTAGTTTTATTATATTTACAGTCATTATCGGAATGTTTGTCTATTTTCTTGTTCCAACTGATCCCCTTTGGGTCAGAGTGGTAAATCGAATTTTATTAATTCCAGTTGTTCTAGGGATTTCTTTTGAAGTCTTGCAATTTACGAATCGATTACGAGATATTCCGGTCTTGCGCGCATTAGGATACCCAGGGTTATGGCTTCAACTATTAACAACAAAAGAACCAGAAGATGATCAAGTTGAAGTTGCAATTGCATCCTTTGAAGAATTATTATGTTTAGAAGAAAAACACTAATAATTTTTTAAAAATGGTACTCAACTCCTTTCCTTGTCGCTAATATACTAATTTTAATATATGTTATTTAGGAGGTGTTCCCTATGAACGGTCGTTCGTTTACGTTCGCTTTATTCGTGCTTATTATTGGGTTAGCAATATTCGGTCTCGTATCATCTGCAATTACAGATCCATACGGAATGGTTAAAAACATTGTCATCATGTTACTTGTTGTTGGTGTCTTTTATTTATTATATAAAATGTTTACAAGTTCCAGCGGTTCCGCCAATTCGCAAAACTCTTATAAGCGTGCTGCGAAACAATCGAACCGAAAATACGGAAAACAAAACGTAGCACCCCTAAGCAATTCTTTATTAAAACGAAATGCTTCTGATGACAAAGTTAAGAAAGGCAATTCATCATTGTTAAAAAGGAAACGAAAACAATCTCATTTAACCGTGATTGAAGGTAAAAAAAATAAAAAGAAAGACCGCGCTTCCTTTTAGTGAACTGTACCCCGAATCGTGGACACTTAAAAAAAGTCCATGCTTCGGGGTTTTTGTGTATCTTTACACTCATTC
>NZ_JAEHBX010000418.1:0-241 GCF_016483395.1 Bacillus cereus group sp. N21 | reverse complement strand
ACATAAGGAAGACTATCATATTACCCTTTCCTTTTTAGGAAGTGCGACAGAGGAACAATTAGAAGGAATAAAGAATGGATTACAAACACTTATAGAAAAAAAGGAACTACCTTTCACATTACAAGGATTTTCAACATTTGGCATGGAAGACAGGCCACGTATTTTTTGGGCGAAAGTAAGTGAGAATCATGAGTTGTTTCAGCTACAAAAGCAAGTGCATGCGATTTGTGAAGGGAATGGG
>NZ_JAEHBX010000417.1:0-241 GCF_016483395.1 Bacillus cereus group sp. N21 | reverse complement strand
TAGTCTTTTTTTACAGCTGTCCACTTGACGGGGGTAAGACCAATCAGTCTGTCCAAAACCAGAAAGAATTCATCCATGGATTGTTTGGGCTTACAGCATAAAATAGAATTCCGCTAGAAATATATGAGCTATAGTCTCTTTTATTTTATCTTTGCACCAGAACCCTTTTTCTTCTATGGCTTCAATTATACCTGCTCCGTGCATTGGATAAACAATGTTATCGCCAATTTGAAACATATAA
>NZ_JAEHBX010000416.1:0-241 GCF_016483395.1 Bacillus cereus group sp. N21 | reverse complement strand
TACTTCTTTTCCTTGAAACACTCTTGTTAACTGGTTTGTTTTTCATATATAAGTCATATCTGTTCCGCCTTTCATGCCTCTTTATATTTTGATCATACACAATGAAAATCTCTTTCTCCTTACCTATTCCTTACAAATCCCTTACGTTCAAAATAGCTTCTATAATAGGGTAGAAGAAGTATCTGTGCCTGAAAGTTCAAAGTATTTTCCAATAAATATATGAATCAAAAAGAAACACAGA
>NZ_JAEHBX010000415.1:0-242 GCF_016483395.1 Bacillus cereus group sp. N21 | reverse complement strand
CTTTGTGATTGTATAGTGAGTTTTTTGTTTAATACTTGTTTCATCCTCATACCAAACTTCATGCTTATGATTATTTTTATCCGTATACGTAAACACCATCGAACCAGCCGCTCCATCACGACGCGGTTTTGCATTTGTTTTTTGAATAAGTTCATTTGTGTCCTTCCAAGCAAGCATTTTGCTATTACTTTTATCACTCAAATCCCAATCATTTCCGTATGCAGGGATACCCATAATAATTT
>NZ_JAEHBX010000414.1:0-243 GCF_016483395.1 Bacillus cereus group sp. N21 | reverse complement strand
CCCCCCCCCCCCTTTTTTTTTTAATGATACGTCGACGACCGTGATCTTCAGCCTAGTGTTCGTCGGCAGCGTCAGATGTGTATAAGAGACAGTGGTACAGACGTATGGCTTGGTAATGCTAACGAACTCATTTATAACGGTAAATGTACACCACTCTCTTATACACATCTCCCAGCCCACTAGACACGCACAAATCTCGAATGCCGTCTTATCCTAGAAAAAAAAAAGGGGGGGGGGGGGGGG
>NZ_JAEHBX010000413.1:0-243 GCF_016483395.1 Bacillus cereus group sp. N21 | reverse complement strand
TGGTGGGCCTAAATGGACTCGAACCATCGACCTCACGCTTATCAGGCGTGCGCTCTAACCAGCTGAGCTATAGGCCCCCAATGGAAAAAGCGGGTGAAGAGAATCGAACTCTCGACCAGAGCTTGGAAGGCTCTTGTTTTACCACTAAACTACACCCGCATGAAACTAAAATGGTGAGCCATGAAGGACTCGAACCTTCGACCCTCTGATTAAAAGTCAGATGCTCTACCAACTGAGCTAATG
>NZ_JAEHBX010000412.1:0-244 GCF_016483395.1 Bacillus cereus group sp. N21 | reverse complement strand
CACCCCCCCCCCCCACCCCCACCACCCCTCACCTCCCCCCCCCTGCCCCGCCCACCCCCGCACCGACCCCACCCCCCGCACCCCCCGGGCCGGCGGCCCGCCCCGCCCTCCCCACCACCCCGCCCCACACCCCCACAAACCGCCCACAAAACCCCCCAAAACCCAACCCCACCATCCCCTGCTCCCCCAACCTCACCGCCGCCACACCCGAAACGATCCCCCCCCCCTCAAACACAGACCCCGC
>NZ_JAEHBX010000411.1:0-244 GCF_016483395.1 Bacillus cereus group sp. N21 | reverse complement strand
GTGGAGCCTAGCGGGATCGAACCGCTGACCTCCTGCGTGCAAGGCAGGCGCTCTCCCAGCTGAGCTAAGGCCCCAAAATAAGTATCGGGAAGACAGGATTTGAACCTGCGACCCCCTGGTCCCAAACCAGGTGCTCTACCAAGCTGAGCCACTTCCCGAAGGAAAAACGCGCCCGAGAGGACTCGAACCCCTAACCTTTTGATCCGTAGTCAAACGCTCTATCCAATTGAGCTACGGGCGCATA
>NZ_JAEHBX010000410.1:0-245 GCF_016483395.1 Bacillus cereus group sp. N21 | reverse complement strand
CAAAAAGTATTAGTAAAGTATATAAAGGGAAAATACCTTTTAAAGCATTGGTAGATATTGATTTATCAATTCAAGAAGGTGAATTTGTAGGAATTATGGGACCATCAGGTAGCGGGAAAACAACATTATTAAATATGGTATCTACTATTGATTCTCCTACATCGGGAGAAATATTAATAAATGGTACAAATCCTTTTCAGTTATCATCAGACAGTTTAGCTTTATTTCGTAGGAAACAATTAGGA
>NZ_JAEHBX010000041.1:0-44093 GCF_016483395.1 Bacillus cereus group sp. N21 | reverse complement strand
AAACTGAACGAAAAGTCGCCTTTTTTGTTTTACACGTGTTTTATGAGATGAAAAACGAAAGTTTTTCAGTGGCCTCGTACAATACCGGAACCATCTTTTAAGTGCTTAATTTTTAAAGGTCCTTTTATTAAACTGTCCATTTTATAGGGTACAGTTCATATATTGGTTCTCCTCGTTTTTATGAAATCTTATCTTCTATATATAGGCAATGTATGTTTCCCTTGAATTAAGTTCCACTCATCCGAACTTCTTAGAAGTTTAATATTTAACAATGCTTTGCCATCTACGATTTCAATATCAATTTGACCTTGTTTACCAAATTGATTAAAAATTAAAGTTGCTTTATTATCTTTGAATGTTACAGTACCGTCTATATATGCTATATCTTCAGCGTTATCGGAATAAGAAGATACACCGACAACTGCTTCGTTTTCAGAAATAGGACTAATCTTCATCATTGTGAAAGCTGGGCCGATATACGGTGGTTTCGTCGGTAGTTCTTGTTCTGACCATGTTCCTTGAACGTTGTATAGAATAGAAGTTGGTTTTGCATCAGGATTCCATGCACCGTCTTTATCGAGATAGTACCATTGTAATTGATCGTCGACAAACCATCCAGTTTTCATTGCACCGCTTTTATCAAGGAAGTACCATTTGTTTTGGTCAAGTACCCAACCTGTTTGCATAATACCCTTTGCATTTAAAAAGTACCATCTGTTTTGATCAAGAACCCATCCAGTGTGCATAGCGCCATCTTTATTTAAGTAGTACCAATCATATGGTGAGTTTTGATGCCATCCAGTTTTCATGACACCATCTTTTCCAAGAAAGTACCATTTCCCACTGTCGGAAACCCACCCATACTGCATAACACCGTTTTTATTGAAGAAGTACCACTTTTCATCTTGTTTTAGCCATCCAGTGTGCATAGCGCCATCTTTATTTAAAAAATACGAATGTGGTCCTTCTTGATACCATCCAGTTTTCATGACACCATTTTTTTCAAGGAAATACCAATTGTTATTTATGTTTACCCATCCTGTTTCCATTTTTTCATTTATGTAGTAATACCATGCGTGTTGTTTTTGTACCCAGCCGGTTATTGGAGTAGACTGTTTATTTGTTTCTGCATAAACATGAGGTTGTATTCCGCTAAACAATATACCTGCAACAAATAACATACTAACGATTTGTTTTTTCATGATAATCTGCTCCTTTTTTAGAAAAATGCCTTTCTCTACTACTAATATATCTAACTAATAAAACAAATTCAATACTTTTATTGCAAATATGTTACAAGATTATTACAAAAGTATCAAAAACATTTCTTTTCGTAAGGAATAAAATCCCCATTATCATTAGTATGCAAAGGAGTTTTAAAATCCTTCTTGCTAGCTGTTTCTTTTCCATTCTATTATAGAAGGAAGAAATTCGTAAAAATTAGCAATGTGGTTTTGATTCTCTAGCATTTTTCATAGGATGCTAGAAAAATTTTCTGTTAGATATTTTAAACATGTAAGTGTATATTCTGTAAAGAAAAAGAGGAGAAATGTAATGAAGCGAATGATTACATCAATATGTGTAGCAGGAAGCTTATTAATAGCACCTATACAAAGTTTTGCAGAAGTAAAGACAGGTGGAAATCAGCAAATTGTCGTAAAAGATGGCTGGGTGTTTGAACAAAACAATTGGTATTACTATGTGAATAATGTGCCGGCAAGCGGATGGAAAAAGATTCAGGGAACGTGGTATTACTTTGAGAGTAACGGCGTAATGAAAACAGGTTGGTATTTTGACGGAACGAATTGGTTTTATATGAATAGCAATGGTGGAATGGAGACAGGATGGAAAAAGATTCAAGGAACGTGGTATTACTTTGAGAGTAATGGCGTAATGAAAACAGATTGGTATTTTGATGGAACGAATTGGTTTTATATGAATAGCAATGGTGGAATGGAGATTGGTTGGAATAAAATAGGCGGGGCATGGTATTACTTTGAGAATAGCGGTGTATGGGTTGCAAGCAATGATGCTGACTATTTATATACAATAGGAGAAAATCAACAGCTTATTCTTGTGACGGCAAATGATTATGGAACTAGTAAGGCAGAAATTCAAACATTCGAGAAGCGAAATAATAAATGGTATCCAGTGTATGCTGCTATGCAAGGATATATTGGACGTGATGGATTTGCTTATACAATGGCAGAAGGAGGAAAAAGTTCTCCGCGCGGTAAATATACAATTGGAACAGCTTTTGGTCGCTACGGTAATCCAGGAACAAAACTACCATATCGGCAAATTACATCAAATGATGTTTGGGTGGATGATTCTAATTCACCTTTATATAACACGTGGCAGCAAAAACCAGCAAATGACCGTTGGAGCAGTGCCGAAAATATGAATATTCCTCAATATGATTATGGGTTTGTGATTAACTATAATACAGAACGAATAGCTGGAGCTGGCTCGGCGATTTTCTTCCATATTTCAGATATGTATACATACGGTTGCACAGCAACATCTCGGGAAAATGTTCTTTCTGTTTTAAGATGGTTAAATCCTGCTAAAAGTCCTGTGATTGTACAAACACCGGAGAGTGAACTGAAATATTATTAAACGAAAGAAAGTGTCCGTCAGTGGGGGACTTACTGCCCACGAATAGCGGGATTAAAGAGTGATATAAAAAAAGAAGGTGGCACGATGATAGGATCCCCCTTATTGTAGACAGTAAAAAGAAAGCACATTAATCTGTTTACTATGGAGGGGATTTTTCTATGGGCAAAATTAGTGTTTATTTAGGGAAAAGAATTTTTATTAAAATAAAGTTTTAGACCAGAAAGTTAATTTTAAATTTTGATAATGAAATGCTATGTAGACTTCATGTATATACAGTATCTAATAGTTTTATGTATCTTAAGTTGGAGTTATATTCAAGCAAAAAACGAGTAAGGAGACAGAACTATGGATAAGCAAGTTGTTATTGAGGAGCATACACTAGAATGGGCACTACAATTTAAAGAAGAACAAAGGATTCTAAATAATATAAAGGTGTTTTCACATATGGAAAACACCTTTTCAAGCTAATTGAAACTACCAGCTAGCCACCTCAACATCCGCTTTTAACCATTTTTCCCAAAGTGGATCTTCTATTTTAAGTAAGCTTAATGAAGTGCCTTGCATGTCTAAGGAGGTTAGATGGGTTCCGACTTTGACAAATCGAATATCTAATCCTTCAAGCTCACACAAACGGCGAATGTCATTTGCGAAGATATACTGTTCCATTAATGGAGTAGCACCTAATCCATTAATCAAGATGGCAAACTTATCACCTTTTTTCCAGCGGTAAATACTTTTGAGCTTATTCATAAGCTCGATTGCCAATTTTTCAGAAGAAGATAATACTTCTTTTCGGTATCCTTTCTCTCCATGGATGCCGACTCCGTAAAAGACTTCATTGTCTTGTAAGGTAAAAGAAGCCTTTCCTTGGATAGGGTCGGTTGCTGGAGAGAGCGCAACTCCTAATGTATGCAGATTCTGAATAACAGAATGGCTGATGTCTGTTAATTGTTGTAATGAATAGCCTTCAAGAGCTGCTGCTCCAAGTATTTTATGAACGAAAACCGTACCAGCTACTCCTCGTCTTCTTTTATTAAAGGAAGCATCATCTTCAATAGAAACATCGTCATTCACAATGACATGATCAACAAGTCTTCCTTCCTCTTTTACTAAAGATTCAGCAGTTAAAAAGTTTTCTACGTCAGCTTGAAAGTTTTTAATGATGAATAGGACGCCCTTGTCTTTGGGCACAGAGCGAACTGCCGCTACTATTTGTTCTGGTGTAGGAGGGGTGAAAATTTCTCCATTGACTGCCGCTGAAAGCATACCTTTTCCTACATAACCAACATCAGCTGGTTCATGCCCGCTACCGCCGCCACTTATGATGACAACATCTTGCCTAATTTCGGCAAGGTCTTTCTGATAAATGATGTTGTGTTCTCGGTTATAAGATATTCTATCGTTATGTTCAAAATAAAAACCATGCAACATATCTTGAACAATATTTTGAGCATCATTCATAATTTTTTTCATTGTTTTTCCACCTTATGATTTGTTTGCTGATTGCTTTAGTAAAAGGACTAATTGATTGTTTATCATATTTTTCATCATCGAAGACATGATAGACGGATCAATAGCGCAATGATTCTCAATCCAATCTTTTATTGTCCCAACAAATCCGTGACTATAAAAAGAGGCCAGTGTATCTTTTTTTACCTCAGAAATTGCTAATTTACAGCCAATTAATAGTTCATCGATGATTTTGAGATATAAGTTTTTCGTATGTTCAAAGAGATAATAATTAAATGAATTTTGCTCGATTACTTTAAATGCATTTCGGTAGAAGCATTGGTTTTGGTAAAAGTAATCAAATAATAGGTCGAAAATATTTCCCCATTTTTCATAATCAAGAAAGTCTATAATATTCTCTTTTGTTTCTTCTTTATAAATCCAACTTAACAATTCAAATTTATCTTTAAAGTGATAATAAAAAGTTTGCCTGCGCATCTGACAATTTAACATAATGTCACTCACGGATATTTTATGAAAAGGTTCAGTTTCCATTAATTTTTTTAATGAGTTGGCCATGATTTTTTTTGAAATGATAGAAGAGGTCATTATAATCATCCCTACAGCTTTATTCGTTTTTAATAATTAACATCCTACCTATAAATGAAGTGGGTGTCTTTAGACAAATCGTTCATTTTGTCCGTTTACCATAAAACGCTTTCATTTTATTATAGTTAATAAGAATGCGCTTTCAAATATATCATAATTCAGAAGGGTATGTATTATGGCAGCTCTATGGAAGTGTGGAAACGAATAGGTTTGCGAAGAGTGTAACAAAACTTACAGAGGAGGAATAAGAAATGAAAAAAATTATAAATCAACCTGAAACGCTCGTTATGGAGATGTGCAATGGGATGGTGATGGCTCATCCGGAACTGGAGTTGTTAAAAAAGTATAAAGTAATCAAGAAAAAAGAAATGAACGACAATAAGGTTACTTTAATTAGCGGTGGTGGAAGTGGACATGAACCGGCACATGCAGGGTTAGTTGGAAAAGGGATGCTGGATGCGGCAGTATGCGGAGATGTGTTTGCTTCTCCATCGCAAATACAGGTGTATCAAGCGATTAAAGCAACAGCTAGTAAAAAAGGTACGCTGCTCATTATTAAAAATTACAGTGGCGATATCATGAACTTTAAAAATGGTGCTCACTTAGCTACTGAGGATGGCATTGAAGTAGAATATGTCCGCGTAGATGATGATATTGCAGTAGAAGATAGTCTTTATACAGTGGGACGCCGCGGTGTTGCGGGAGTTGTGCTAGTACATAAAATAGCTGGTGCGGCAGCGGAAGAAGGTATGGATTTAATGCAGGTGAAAGCTGTAGCGGAAAAAGCAGCGGCAAATGTTCGAACAATTGGTCTTGCATTAACTTCCTGCACGGTTCCGGCGAGTGGATCACCTACTTTCAAATTAGGTGAAGATGAAATGGAATATGGCGTTGGCATTCATGGAGAGCCAGGCAGAAAACGGGAAAAAATTGCGACTGCAGATGAATTGGCCTTACGCATGACAAATGACCTTGTGAAAGATTTAGGACTAGATGAAGATGCTGAAATTGCACTTCTAGTAAACGGATTTGGCGGCACACCGCTTCAAGAACTGTATCTGTTTAACAATGCAGTTACGAGAGAGTTAAGTAAAAGAATTATACGAATCAATAGAACGTTTGTCGGTAATTACATGACGAGTATTGATATGGCTGGAATTTCTCTAACAGTGATGAAACTAGACGATGAGCTGAAGACATTGCTATCGAAAGAATGTAATACACCTGCGTTTAAAGTAGATGGACCAATTGAGAGTGTAGAATACGTTGATATTGCGGAGCACGAAGAAGAGAAGCCAGTTTTCTTTGAGACGGAAACAGCTGAAGAACATGCAATCATTAAGAATGAGGTAATCACATTAAATAATATGATTTATCTTATAGATAAAATGAGCGAAGTTATTATTAAGAACGAAGTACCATTCTGCGAACTGGATACGCATGCAGGTGATGGTGATTTTGGAATGAGTGTCGCGAAAGGATTTAAACAATTAAAGCGTGAATGGAGCTCGATTTTAGATCAAGAGCATTTAAATATTGGAACTTTCCTTGATGCGTGTTCTATGGTGATTATGGAACATTGCGGTGGAGCTTCTGGTCCAATTTGGGGCGGAGCTTTCCGAGCTGCAGGTAAGGCTATGGAAGGGAAAATGGAATTGACAGTTGGAGAGTTTGCTGAAATGTTGCAAGCTGCACTTCATGGTATACAGTCTATCGGTGAGCGCTCTTTCGGAAGAGGAGCAGAAGTAGGCGATAAGACGCTTGTAGATGCGCTTGTACCTTGTGCAAATGCTTGGTCAGAAAGCGCTGCAGCTGGCATGAACTTTAAGACTGCTTTTGAAAAAGGAGCAGCGGCTGCCGTTAAAGGAGCGGAATATACAAAAGAAATTGTCGCTCGAATGGGCCGAGCTGGTACGGTTGGTGAAAGAAGCTTAGGTTATCCTGATGCTGGTGCCTATGCGCTAGGGGTTATTTTTACGGAGCTTTCTCGTAGTTTAAGATAATGGTATTTCGGGATACTGGAAAGTCTCAATTGTGTAGGTGAATAGAAGGAAAATAAGAAAGAGGCAACGCCAAATAAAAAGGTACCTTATGAAGCAGCAGGTACCTTCTTAAGATAGATAATTAATGTTTATGAAAACATAAAAAAGGAAGAGAATTATAAAAATTCTCTTCCTTTTTTATTTACGCGAAATTTCATGTTCATTAGCTGTTTAGTTCATCGGAAAATGCTGTAGAATTCACCAACAGTATAAAACATGGTTTTTAGATGTAATATCGCATATTAAAATATATTGATACATTAATAAGAGCTTACTATAATAAGAGTATAAAGATTCATAATATCTTAATATTAAAAAGGAGGAAATGATTATGGCAATCGCAATGGCAGTTTTAACATTCTTAGGTGGAGTACTTCCATTAGTAACAACACTTATAAAAGCATTCATGTAATATAATTCTCTGCACTTATTTTTTAAAATTATCATACAAATGATCTGTACCTCAACTAATAATTAGTTGAGGTACAGATCATTTGTGTGAGCAAACTTTAAACAAGAAAAAGAATCCCATAAATCATAAGGGATTCTTTTTCTTTATGTGTAATTATGGCTTTAATGTTTTTCCACTCTTTCTTTGTTGTACCCTACAAAAGAAAACAAGAAAGATACCTATTTTGAAACAAGTCATATGGCATACTGTGAAATACCGTTAAATCTATTTCATTAAAACATCCCAATAGGGTTTACTCTATTGGGATGTTTTTGTGAATAAAAGATTTATGCTATTTAGCCTATATTTCCGTTGAAATGTAGACGGGTACGCCTTTTAGTCGTTATTTTCTTATTAGCATTACGCATATTGATTTTATGAACTTAATTAATAAATAAAAGATAGGATGAAAACAATGTACGAAATAAATGTAATGAAAACGAGGAAGCATATAAGCATCGTATTGGATACACATTGTTCTATTCTTTTTTTCATTTTAATTTGTTTTATTTTTTCAATTTTGCAGGATCAATTTGAATTTGTCCTTTCCAAGATCCAGTTACTTTTCCGATTTTATTTATATTTACATTTATCGTAAGTGGTTGTTTAAAGGATCCTTTCCCTTCAGGACCTTCAACAAATGTAACAACGCCTTCGGGTTTATCTTTATCATGAATACCTACATGTTTTAATTCTTTTCCATCTGCCATTAATTTGAATGGTAAATCATCTGTACCTTGAACAAATCCTAACTGTGATAACATACCATCCTTAGTATTATATTCAGGATTTTCTTCTTGTTGTCCATTTGCCTTACCATCACTTTTAAGGTCTAATCCAGTTGTATCAAATTCAAACGGTACTAGACTTCCATCAGCTTTTTCAATTCTATAATGAACTGATATACGTGAATCTGCAACAAATAATTCTTTAAAATGCACAGTAACACCTTGATCAGCTATTTTTTCAACTATTTTGATGTTACAAACCTATGCAACAGAACCCGTTAGAAATATGTACATGAATAACTACATATAAACTCCTTGTCCCTCTAGATAAACTACTGAATATCTCCATACAAACTCCAGATAGCGTATATAGAATAAAAACTATCAAGGAGGTTAGAAAAAATGAATTTTATAAAACGCGCAATTCTCAGTATGAAAAAACGAAAAGGAACATCATTAATTTTGATGGCTGTCTTTCTGATTGTTACAAATTTAGTGTTGGCAGGATTCACAATCCAAAATGCATCAAAAAAAGCTGCTGATGCTGCAAGAAAAAAACTGGGTGCAGATGTTACTTTGGGTCTTGATTTTGATAAATTAGGAAAACAAGCAAGGGAAACTGGAAAAATGCCTAATCCGCCGCATCTCAACACAAAAGAAGCAGATCAATTAGCGAAGTCTAAGTATGTAAAAGACTATAATTATATAACCAATACTTTCGGAATTTCGGATGGGTTTAAATTAGTAGGAGCTTCAGAAGGAGAAGGAGAAGAAGAAGGAAAAGGTAGAGCGGGAGTGGCGACTGTACGAGGAGGATCAGGTTCAGGTTCAGAAATAGATATGAATTCTTCTCTTATAATAGAAGGAGTGCGCAAGACTTTATTACAAGAAAGTTTTAAAAATGGAAAAAGTAAAATCATTGATGGGAAACCAATTACAGAAAAGATGAAAGATCAGAATGTAATTTTAATGGAAAAACGATTAGCGGAACAAAACAACTTGAAAGTAGGAGATAAGGTTAAAATTCAATCAGGCGATAAGAAGAAAACTCTTGAATTTGAAATTATTGGTATTTACGAAACGGATGAACAAGCACCATCGATGGGTGGAAATGCCCCTCCTATGATGGATCCAGCTAATAAGCTATATATGCCTCACTCTACTGTCAAAAAATTAGAGGCAGATGAAGGTGCTAGTAGTAGCATTCAAGTCGTGTACTACTTGAACGATCCACAATACATTGATGCATTTAAAAAAGAAGCAAAAAAATCTGATATTGATTTTAATTATTTTAAGTTAGATGCACATGATTCATTGTACAAACAAATGATTGGTCCTATCGAAAATATCTCTTCTACTTCTCAAATGATTATATATATTGTATCTATTGCAGGTGCTATTATCTTAGGATTAATCATCATGTTATCGATTAAAGCACGTCGTAAGGAAATGGGGATTCTATTGTCTATTGGAGAGAAAAAATGGAAAATGATGGCGCAGTTCGTAGTAGAAGTAGTATGTATTGCTATTTTAGCATTTGGATTATCCATAACAACAGGATCTAAAGTTTCTCAATTAATAGGGGATAATTTACTTTCTAATGAAATTGCTACAGCAAGCGAAGAAAAAGACAATTCACAAAATGGTAGTGTAATGATGGTTGGAGCTGGTGGTAATCTACAAAACCAAAGCGAAGATCCAATTGATAAAATTGATGTAAGTGTAACAGGAGAGGATTTAGGAAAAATGGGGGGAATTGGACTGACTATTGCTATATTAGCAACCATTCTTCCGGCATTATCTATTCTACGCTTAAATCCAAAACAAATCCTTTTAAAAGATGAATAAGGAGGCTCGGCATGGAGACAATTTTACAATTTAAAAACTTAAATTATTATTATGAAAGTAACCGAAAAAGAGTAACGATACTAGATAATGTGAATTTTTCTTTTCAAACAGGGCATTTTTACACGATTTTAGGGCCGTCTGGATCTGGCAAAACCACAGCTCTTAGCCTAGGTTGTGGTTTGGATATACCTAAAAATGGTTATGTACTGTATAAGGGTAAGGATATTCGAAAGATTGGTTTAGATCGATACCGGAATCAATATGTATCCGTGATTTTCCAATCCTATAATTTAATTACCTATATGACCGCTCTTCAAAATGTACTAACGGCAATGGAAATTACAGGTGTTCAGGTGAAAAATAAAAAGGAAAGGGCATTAGAATTATTAGAGAAGGTAGGACTTACAGAAGTAGAGGCGAAGCGAAATGTCCTGCAACTAAGTGGTGGACAACAGCAACGTGTAGCAATTGCTCGAGCGCTATCTTGCAATGTTGATATACTTATCGCTGATGAGCCAACAGGAAACCTTGATGAAGAAACCGCAAAAGAGATTATTGATTTGTTTCAGAAGCTTGCCCATCAAGAGAATAAATGTGTAATTGTTGTTACACATTCACAAGAAGTTGCAAAACAATCGGATCGAGCAATTTATTTGAGCAAGAAGCAATTAGTAGTAAAAGATATTAATAATCCTTAAATAACAAACTCCCCTATTAATAGGGGAGTTTGTTATTTAGATATTGGAATACTAACAAAAAATTGTACACCCTCTTCTACATTATTTATAGAATACCTTATACCCAGTGCTTCAAAAATTTGTTTGACGATATATAACCCTAAGCCACTCCCTCCAGTATTTCGATTTCTTGACTTTTCGATTCGATAAAATGGTTTGAAGATATGTTGTATATTCTCTTCATTAATTTTGACACCTGTATTGATGACTTGCATTTGGATGTGGTTTTGTTTAGAATCTTGGGTTAACTGTATATAGACTTTTTCGTTATGCGGTGAATACATAACTGCATTATGAATAATGTTTTTACAGGCTTTTTCTAACAGAACACAATCTGTATAAACAAAAAGGTCAGAATCAATTTGTTTTATGATTTGAATGTCTTTTTGAGAAGCAAAAAATCCGATATCTTTTGTGATTGTATCCATTAATTCTGAGAGATTTACTTCTTCTAATTGTAGTTTAAAGGTATGTTGTTCTAGTTTTGACATGCTTAAAATTTCGCGAACCAGTTGTTCCATACTTTCAATAATTTGGTGATTTTTCTTTAAGTATTGGTCACGATCTTGATAGGGACCAATATTATAGATCATCCCTTCTAGGTATCCTTTCATAACAGTGAGAGGAGTTTTTAATTCATGTGATACAATTGCAAAAAATTCTCTGCGTTTTGCTTCTATTTCTCTTTCTTTTTCAATATCGCTCTTTAATTGCTGATTCGCTTTTTGTAAATTGAACATAGCTTGTTGTAAATTAATAGACATATCGTTCAAGCTATTGGATAATTCTCCTAATTCATCCGTGGAACGAACCTCAATTTTTTCGGAGAAATCTAAGTTTGCCATCTTTTGTGCACCCTCATTAATATAAATGAGTGGTTTTGTAATAAACCTTGAATAGAAATAAGCACTTCCTATACCAATCACAAGTACAATGATACTGATATAGGGAAGAAAACGTACTAAGACTTGCGTAGCTTCATCAATAGGTTGAAATGTTGCGAACACCACAAGTGTTAAGGTAACATCTTGGAATTGAATCGGCACAGTAACATCATATGAATTACGAAGGGTATCTGAACTCCCTAATGGTGTTGCTTTGGCAATCACATGTGCTTGGGTACCTCTTTGAATAAAACTAAAAGAAGGAGAATACATAACTACGCCTTCCTTATTTTGAAGGGAAATCATTGCGTTATTTTTTTGTGCGTATTCATCAAAAAGTGGTATAGCATTTTGAAACGTAAGATCTTTAGATTTATCAATGATTTCTTCTATTCCTGTTTGAAGCTGATCTGTTTTGTATTGTTCATAAAAGGTAGGGAGAAAGAAGTATAAAGTTAAATAAATCAGGGCTGCAAAGGTCAACAGAATGAGGGATGTAGTCATAAAGAGTTTATAGGTAATTTTCTTCATCTTCATGATTTTTACGATCCTATTCATCGATTTTATAACCAATGCCCTTTACTGTTTTAATGTAGGACATATCTAATTTTTTCCGTATGTTTTTAATGTGTGTATCGATCATTCGAGTTTCTCCGTGATACTCGTATCCCCAAACCTTTTCTACGATGCTTTCTCTTGTGATTACTTTTTTCTTATTTTGAAGTAGTAGTTGCAGAATTTCGAATTCTTTTGCCGTTAAGGGGATTTCCACCTCATTTACATATACTTTATATGCATCGCAATCGACATGTATTTCTTTAAAAAATAAATGATTCTCCGTACTTTGAACATAGCTTCTCCTCAGCACTGCTTCGACTCGTCTAATCAAAACATGAAAAGAAAAAGGTTTCGTAATATAATCATCGATGCCAAGATCAAATCCCTTCATTTGATCTTGCTCTTCTTCTAACGCGGTTAACATAATAATGGGTATATTTGACTGGCTTCGAATTATTTTGGCAACTTCAAATCCATTAAGGTTTGGCATCATCACATCTAGCAGAATTAAATCAAAGGATTGCTTATTAAATTGTTTCATACCCTCTAATCCATCTGATGCAACTGTAACAGCATACTGCTGAGTCATTAAAAATTGTTTAATTAATTCCTGAATTTCTTGATCATCCTCTACCACAAGAATATGATAGTTCATCCTTATATCACCTCTTGTAGCCATTATAACCTTGCTATCTGGAGTTTATGTGGAGATGTATTAGGGTTCTGTTGCAAAGTTTTCGAAACTCAAGTACACTTTGGAAAAAGATGAACGGGAGCGTAACAAATGGGATATTTTAAAGGAAAACAATTCAAACAAGCTACTATTGTCGTTTTGCTAGGTCATCGGGATTTCAAACTCTCCGGCATGCTTCTCGTACAATAAAAGGCATTGAAACCATTCATGTCCTATACAAACAAAGGCGAAGTCTTCAAATAGGCTCCGCCTTTTCGGTGTATAACGAATTACAGGAATTATTAATGGTTGCATAACCATTTAACGATGCAACCCTAGATTCTCTATGTTTTGGATAACTTTGCAACAGAACCATATTTTGGATAGGATAGACTGTTCAACTTTTTGGCGGAAATAAAAAAATCGGATTATTAAGGGGGAACTGAACCCCGAATAGGTCCACTTTTTTTAAAGTGTCCACTATTCGGGGTTCGGTTCACTACAAAAAGAATAGCGCTTTTTTCGTAAACTAAAAAGTTATTTTAATGTCTTTTTTACAAACAAAATAAAAATTAACAGACTAATAAACCCAGATACAGCACAAAGAATAAATAGCATGTGATATCCCATGAGCTGTGAAACAAATCCTAGAAGGATAGCTCCTAAACCAATCCCTAAATCAAAAGCAGTAAAGAATGTAGCGTTCGCTACACCTCTTTTCTCTGGTGGAGTTAATCGTATAGTTGCTACTTGAAGAGCGGGTTGTGCTGACCCGAATCCAATTCCGTACAAGATGGCTGTAATAACTAGTCCAACAAGCCCTTTTGTCATTGTTAGGACTAATAGTGCGACTATCAGTGTAAAAAGTGCAGGGACAATAATGAATCCTTCCCCATGTTTATCAGATATCTTCCCTGCAAGCGGTCTAATTACTGTAAGTGTGATAGCATAAACTAAGAAAAAAGTACCAACATTAACTTGGATTTTTGCTGCAAACAGTGGTAAAAATGTTGTAATGCCACCAAAAGTAATGGATAGGAAAAATGTAACAATAGCTATTGGTAAGACTGTTTTTTCAAAAAATGATATTGGTTTTTTTGATGTATTTTGAACCGCTGGTATTTTTGTCCCAAGTGCAAATATTAATGCGATAATTGCTAATGCTGTGCATAGAAGAAATAGATAATGAAATGAAAATGATTTTGCTACCCAAAGACCTAATATTGGTCCTAAAGCCATACCTAAAGTCATTGCAAGTCCATACCATCCCATTCCTTCTCCACGACGAGATTGTGGAATAATATCAGTCACAGCTGTTCCTGTCGAAGTTGTAGCAACTGCCCAGCTGATTCCATGAAGGATACGTAATATCACTAAAAATATAACTCCTGTTACCAAATCATAAAAATACATTGTAATTGCAAAAAATAGTAGTCCGCTTATTATAAATACCCGTCGACCATACCGATCCATTAATCCTCCAATAATAGGACGAAAAATTACTGCCGAAATTGTAAACACTCCAATAATAAATCCAACTTGAGATTCACTTCCACCTAATTGTTTAATAAACATAGGTAGTGTTGGCATTAGTAAATAAAAACCACTAAATAGTAATAACGCTGTAATTGTCAGCATTATATAGTTTTTTGTCCATAAACGTTCCATTGTAATGTAATCCTTCTTTCTATCGATTTAATAAGTTGAGAATGGAAAGCTCGCATCAATTGGCTTCTTACTGTCCCAAAGTAGCGAGATAAGCAAATAAAAAAGCAGTACCACCGTTATAAAAGTGTTGGTACTGCCATATTGAGTGACAAGTATTTTGTTAATTAGAATGTACTAGCTACTTTAACAGCCTTTTCAAGCCCTGCGGCAATAATTTCTTCTGCCTTATCAGGGAATTGGTTGTGACCTTCAATTACTACTTTCTCTATATCTTTTACACCGAAGAAGCCCATCATACTTGCTACATATTTAACAGCCATTTCCATTGGGGCTTTTGGTCCTTCAGAATATACACCGCCACTTGCGTTTAATAATGCAATTTTCTTATTTCCAATAAGACCTACTGGACCTTCTGGCGTATATTTAAATGTTTTGCCCGCGCGGTTTAAGTAATCAATATATGTGTGTAGTACAGCTGGGATTGTTAAATTCCATAATGGGAAACCAAACACAACTTTATCAGCTGCAAGGAATTGATCTAAATATTTATCAGCAACAGCTACAGCCTTTGCTTCTTCTGTTGTTAAATCAAATCCTCTACTAGCCTTAAATGTACCGTTAATCATATCTACTCCTACATATGGCAATTCTTCATTGTATAACTCAAGCTCTACCACTGTATCATTTAGATGTGATTCTTTATAGCTCGCTAAAAAAGCTTCATATAATTTTACACTAACCGCTTGATCTGCTGGACGATTGTTTGCTTTTACAAATAAAACTGTTGTCATTCTCTTTTCCTCCTGTTACTCACTCTTACGTTGTTCTATATTTAATCACTAAAAAGGGTATCCCATGGTAATTGTTATTATTATGAATACAAATTTATCTTGGTTTGATGACAATGAACACATGGACTTTACAATATCTTTTTAAAACTATACTCCATTTTTCCAGCTATAGATTCAGGCGTATTACCAGTTTCTCTGAAATCATGTGTATAAATTTGTTCAAACGGACCAAAATTTACTTGCTTATAAAATTCAAAACAAGGGAATCCATCATGTCCACCATGAATCTCGACAATACCATCTTTTTTGACATGTACTATTAATAGGTAGTCAACGGGAGGTGCATATACATTTAATGGATTGCTAGCACTTGTTCTAATTTTAACAATAGGAATCATATAGAACCTCCATAGTGTATTGATTTTTTTAGCGAATCCATTTCTTTCATACTATACATAATATAGTCAATTTGATTGACTATATTATGTATAGTACAATGGAATTCGAATGAAGTCAACTTAATTGACTTTATTCAAGGAGGTTTTAAGTATGAATCATCAAGTATTTAGTGAATTGGATCTTTCATCACTTTTGTCATTATCCTTTAGTGCATTGATTAATGAACTACATGACAGATTGAGTGAATTAGGTTTTGGAGATATTAGACCTGCACATGGTTTTATGTTTAAATGTATCACCCCTGATGGAGCAACAGGTATAGAACTAGCTGAATACTTAGGGATTACAAAGCAAGCTGTGAGTAAAATGGTGGATTATCTTGAGAAAAGTGGTTATGTAATACGCCAAACTCATCCCACTGATAAGAGAGGAAAAATTATTGTTTTGACCGAACGTGGCTGGCTAGTAGTGAAAGCAAAAGAGGAGATAATAGCTGAGATAGAACAGCGCTGGATTGAAAACATAGGTGCTGAACGAATGCAAATGCTCAAAGACGATTTAACAAAATTGGTTTATGAAGCAAATGAAGGTAAATTATCATCGAGGTTAAGACCAGTCTGGTAAATATTGAGTTTATAAAGGGGACCAACCGTACGCCCATCAACTTAAGAACGGAGACAAAATGAACTTTCGTTTTCGCTTTACAAATTCGAGTTCTCTTGCAAGTTCTTCTAAAAAGACAGGTGTAACATATCATAGTAATTCTTCCGCAAATGGTTGTAGTTCATCTTGAATTGAGAGATTCATAAGAAAACGTCATCCTTTCTAATCTAGCTTGTTTAGAAAGAATAACGTTTGGGGTATTAAAATGTCTTAAGTTGATGGGCATGGGGTTCTAACATGAAATAATCATTTTAAGGTTTTTATAAACCTATTTTGTCGCTTTTCGTCCTACTAATACCCAGTACAGAGATAAACTGAAAAGGGTAACGAGTACGAGAATGAATAGGATGTTACTAAACATGGAAGCATCCACATTGTTTGTCATTCCGAAGAAACTTTTTTTCATTGCGGAATGGTCCATCATCGCTGCTGTATAGGCAATTCCGATTGACATTGCGACATTTAGTGTTAAGTTATAAAATCCGATTGCTGTTCCTGTTTTTTCTTTATCAATTGTACAAATGCAAGAGTCAAGTAATGGTGCATACATGAATGCAAATGAACTAGAGAATAGAACCATAGAGATTACGAATACAACAACAGAAGTTTTGATAAAGAATCCGCCTAATAGTAAGCTGATTATAATGCTGCACATAGCGAGCGTAATACATTGCTTGCTTCCCATAACCTTTGCAACTTTTCCTGAAAGAGCCCCAACGATAGTCGCTGCGATATATCCTGGAATTAATAATAGTGAAATTGTATCTAGCTGCAAACCGTAAATCTTTTCAAGCAAGAATGGGAATAGGAAAATATATGCTAGCTGTACAGAGTAAATGATAAATGCAACGCCAAGCAATGAGATAAACTGCTTATTTTGGAAGAATGAGATTCCGATAAACGCTTTTGAATTCTTACTAATATAAGTAAGGAACAAGGCAATTGCAACAATAAACAAGACTAGGTAAAGCCAATTGAAATCTGTAATATATAGTAGTAGAGACGCTGAAATGGCTCCGACTAGGAATAATCCTAATACATCTACATGACTGTTTTTCGCTTCTTCCTTAGGAATGTATTTTAAAATAAAAGGAAGAGTGAAAAGTGTTACTAAAGAAATTAAAAATAGAGTTGTCCAATGGAAATATGTTGAAACATAACCTCCAGTTAATGCACCGATAAGCTGTGAAAGAGCAAAACTACTTGTACTTAATCCTAAAAATTTCTTTTGTTCATCTGCAGGTAAATGCTTTGTGACAAATATTACATATAACGTTTCAGCTGATGCTAAACCAGCAGTTTGGATAATACGTGAAATAACAACTAGTAAAAACGAATGTTGAAAAATATATCCCATGACTGAACCGACACAGATTAAAATAATCCCAGCGCTAAAAAGTTTTCTAAAACTAATAGAATCCGCTAAAGCTGCGTAAACGACTGCTCCAATTCCAATCACAAGACCAGCTAATGTTGCTTGCCAGCTAACTGTTGTCGCTGAAATGTGAAAATCTTTTGCCATATCAACAGAAATAATCTTAAACGAATTGTCAATTACTAAACATAATAGAAATAACAGTAAGGTAACAGGTACTGCTTTCTTAGCACTATATTTCTGAGTTTTCTTCATGCTCACATCTTCATTAATTGTAGACATAGCTATATTCCTCTTTTCTTGTTATTCAGGGAATTGTCTTCCTGAGTCATGATTGTCTGGCCTTTAACTACCAATTGATCCTTTTGTAAAGGATAGTTTCAGTAATTTCTACACCTTTTGTTTCATATGCGAGGCTTTCTTGTGCACAGTTGTACCGATTTTTGTTCGTTCCTTCTTATGGTGTTTAAAAAGGAAGCGTTTTCATGAACAACCAAAAACATCTTACCTTTTGATTGCGCTTTCATGATGATGCATAATAACTCCTTGAACTATATAATATTGTTTGGTTATTTAAAAACTTGTATGCACTTGAATATTGAAAAGGATATCATGCCTTTCCTTCTTATGATGCTTACAAGGAAGCATTTTCATGAACAACCAAAAACATCTTACCTTTTGATTGCGCTTTCATGATGACTCTTTGGGATATACAATATTGTATAGTTGTCTAAAAACTTGTATGCATCTGAACAATGAAAAGGATATCATACCTTTCCTTTGCTCACAACCCATCTTTCTTTTGGAATTTGTCTTTTTTGTTACAAAAAAATCGCCCCCCATTATAATTGTAAGTAACCACACAAACAAGAAATAGGAGGCGATTTTTTTATCCCGCATTAACGGGCAGTAATACTCCCACCTCAAAATTCGGTGAAAGCAAAGCAGTTAGGTGGGAGATCAACTGCCCGTAAAAGCCCGATTGGTTCAACTAATAATCAGTGGGGGATGAAGAAAGCCCCCACTGATTAAAGTTTCACTTTATGAGTAACCATTCAGCTACTTTCATTCATTAATAACATGGGTCGGTTAATTCTACCAATGGACTATAGCGATTTAATCCCAGAAGATTATGTGGTAAGAGTGATCCATGACATGGTGAACAAGCGAAAACGGAAGTAGAACAGGAACAAGATAAGGGAGTAAAAAAAGAGAAAAAGAAAGTGTATCAAGAGAAACGAAAAATACATAAGAAACTGAAAGAAGACTATTTATCACGACTACAAAAATATGAGTCACATCAAGAGACTTTCGGTGATCGTAATAGCTTCTCGAAGACAGATCCAGATGCCACGCTTATGAGAATGAAAGAAGACCCCATGAAAAACGGTCAACTGAAAGCTGGATATAATGTGCAAGTAGGAACAGAAAATCAGTGTATTGTAGGATACTCTCTTCACTAAATTCCGACAAATACACGTTGTTTCATACCGCATTTGGAGAAATTAAAAGAAGCCAATAGCTCTCCACGAATGGAAATTTCTAAGAGATAATGGATTGTTCATTCGATTATTTAGATGCTTTAATCCTAATTTGACTAAATTCTATTGGTATATAGTATTTATTATAAACCACAGGGTATTTGTCGCTGATATATACACTTTCTAAAATTAAATCAAATTCCTCCCCATGGAAAATTTGGTATTTTAATGACGGAGTATTGGCGGAATTAGAACGTTTAATTTCAATGGTAGAGGAGTTAGCCAGTTCATATACTTTCTCCTCCAACATTTCCAATACTTGCTTCTCGTTATGTAAGTCAAGGTTCAATTTGGAAACGGCTTCTATTGGCATCATAGTAAAAGCAAAAGCTACTATCTTATCGTGATTTTTATACCAGCGTTCCAACGCAACCACTGCAGTCATTTGTTGATTTAATACTTGCATTGCATAGTCCGTTACTAGGTCAATTCGGAAATTAAGTTCGATATCATCTATTTTTTCCGTATAGCATTTATATAAGGGATTCCCCAGCTTCTCTAAGCCATCGCTACTTTCATTATGATGAAATCTTGTAATGAAATTTCCTTTTCCATGGATATTTTTAACCAATCCATCTTCTTGTAAAAGTGCCAAAGCATGTCTTAATGTCATTCTGCTCACACCAAATATTTTGGCCAATTCGGGTTCTGTTGGAAGTTGGCTGCCTAGAGGAAATGTTCCATCCGTGATTAATTTATACAATTGGTCATACACAATGACGAATAGTGGTTTTTTTGGTTTATTGAGTTCATGAAGTTTATTGTTCATTTTCTTATACCCCTATAGTTTTTTCAAATTCATGACGATAAATTCTATTTCTTCTCGTTTTATAGTAGTTTATTTTCTTTTTCTATTGTAGCTTACTTTTTCGCGTGAATTAATACGCTTTCAAAAATTCATTATAATTTGCACTAGGTGTATTTGTCACTCAAAATGAAGATGAACGATATTGCGGACCACATCTTCATTAATCAAGATTACGAATTTCAGTGGCTTGCGTTACATGAAGAAGAGGATGATGGGAAGGACTTCTGTTATGACCTTCGAAATCAAGCGGTTCAAACCATTTATCGGGATTAAAGAGGGTCATTGTACTTGATGCTGGAGGGAAAGCGAGTGGCAGTTTTATAGAAAGAGCCTTAAAATTATATACTTAAAAGATGGTTTCGATATTAGATCGGAGCCATTTTTTTCTAGAGGATCTAATTTGTTTTTGATACATTAATAGTTGGGAAATACAAATAAGGGGTAGAGACGTAGATATGGAATTATTTGATTATTATAAGCGAAAAGGAAAGTTTAAACTTTTTATTGGAACCGGTATTTTTCTATTTGCACTATGGTGTGTATATGGAACTTGGGGAATGGTGAATTGGGGACAAGTTATTTTTATTGTAATCGTTTCTTCTGTTTTTTTCGGAATTGGATTTTGGCAGTTACGAAAAGGGAATTTGATACAAAAGAATGCGGTGAAAAGTAATGTAACGTTTTGGGATGTCGATACGTTTGTCGTATTAGAATTGCCTAAACAGAATAAACAATTTGGTTTATATCATCCTGATGGGGGATATGTTGCTGGAACAAAGATCATTTCATCTAACATTCTTTTTTCAGTGATACCTTTTTTAAGTAATAGAGATGTTTATGGATTAGAAGCGAGTAGCGGGGAAATTCTGGCATATTTTCATACTGAAGCTGACGGGTATGATTGGGTAATCTATGATTCGAATTATAACCAAATTGGTATGTTTAAAGAGAAGATGATACAAGGATTTGCGGCGATACGTGGTTCTTTAATGACTGATAAAGTAACAAAATTGTCCGATGTAGAAGTAGAGTTTGATTTTATTCAAAGTACTCTTCGTACAACAGATGGACGTACATTAGCAATCGGTAAGCAAGGGTATATGCCTATAGAATGGAGTGAAAGGTTTATGGGACTAAATGTGCCTACTATTACATTAGGTTCCAATGCGTCTAAGAATGAAAAAATTCTAGGGCTAGGGGTGCTCCTTTATAGTTTATATACAATTGAGATTAGAAAAAATAGAGCGAGCATTTGATAGGGAAAAATAAACGAAACGATTAGAACAGAGTCCATAAAGTAATTCTGTTCTTTTTATTTATAAACCTTACAAAGATGTCACCTTTCTGTAAGATTATTAGATAGTTCATTTATTTTTTTAATGTAATAATAAAGATATAAGAAACGCTAATAAATTTTATAAATTATAGGAGAGTGTCAATCATGATCGTAACAACAACTTCTGGAATTCAAGGAAAAGAAATTATTGAGTATGTGGATATTGTAAATGGTGAAGCAATTATGGGTGCAAATATTGTTCGTGATTTATTCGCTTCTGTGCGTGATGTTGTAGGTGGCCGTGCTGGTGCATATGAAAGTAAATTAAAAGAAGCTCGTGATATTGCAATGGAGGAAATGAAACAACTTGCGAAGCAAAAAGGAGCCAATGCCATTGTTGGTATTGATGTAGACTACGAGGTTGTTCGTGACGGAATGCTAATGGTTGCTGTGAGTGGTACGGCTGTGCGTATATAAAATAAAAAAAGCATCTCATGAAATGATAGGATCATCCCCTTAGAGTAGACATACTCTAAGGGGATTTTTCATAGTTAAAAAGGTTCAACACCTAATACTTAGTCAGACGAATTACAACTATCGGCTGTTCAAAGCTATTTATATGGTGAATGCAATTATCAACTCATAGCTAAGCGATAGAATATTAGGAGTTCTACACAAGTTAAAGATTGGCGAAGAAAGTATAAAGAATTTGGTGAAATTAAAGGTATCCGTGGAAAGAATAATGGAACTCAAGGGATTCTTCATCTACTAAAAGGCACAAGTTTCATATTTAAAAAAGACATGTCTGATTACATGGCATACTAAATTTTTCAGTGTACATCGCTCGAGTTATTATAAATGAATTCAAATGAAGTGCTCGTTACAGATGAAGCTTTAGAATTCAATGGTATAATACTAAAAAACGGATATACCCAATAAATTTATCATTACTGTAATTTTAAGGGATTATACTACAAATCAGAGCCTAATGGAAAAGAAAATTCCATTCCAAAAAACAGGTAAGAGTACCGTTCTAAAAGGAGGAAAGCTTCATGCGAAATGCTGTATACGAGTTGGTTGAGACGAATGATAGTCTGCCTTTTGATGTTTCATTGAACAGTGTCAATTATGTACCGAGTCATTGGCATAACAGCGTAGAGATTATTTTTGTACTGCGCGGTACGGTGGAGGTTAGGCTAAGTCATGAGAAACGGACGCTTTCTGAGGGAGACGTGCTACTTATCAACCAATGTCATGTGCATGAGGTGATTGGCCTTGATCGGAATATTATTGCGACGTTTCTTATTCCTTTCAGTTATTTGAAGGAAAAAATAGCACGGGCAGATGAGATTAGCTTTGATTGTTATTCAGGAGATAAGGAGCGGCGTCATGCTTTAGACCTGGTGCGACGTTTATTGGCTGAGATGGTGCAGCTAATGTATCAGAAAGGTGACGCCTATGAGATCGATATGCAAATTCGAATGTTGGAAGTGCTCTCTATTCTTTTGAAGCAATTTAAGGTTTCAGCATCTGCGGGCATTATGAATGAGAAGTATATGGAGCGGATGCTTCGTATTATTACTTATATAGAAGATCATTATAAGGAGCCGATTACACTGCAGGCAATTGCTGAGCGTGAATTTTTGTCTATTCCGTATTTGTCTAAGTTTTTCAGTGATAACATCGGTCTTAATTTTCAATCTTATTTAACGAGCATTCGTTTGAAATATACGGTGGAGGAACTGCTTCACAATGGGGAAATACCTATTGCTGATATTGCTTTTAAGCACGGATTTCCGAACGCTAAGTCATTCTACACTGCCTTTAAAGCAAGGTATAACGTAACGCCAAGTGAATACCGGAAGCATTTCCGCCCAGATCTTGGTAAGAAGAAGGAACGGGAATCTTCCAATTATTTGACGTTTAATCAATCGAGCGCACTCGGAATTATTAGCCAATATTTACAGAGAAGTCCTTCGCAGCAGGTAGAAGAGATTATAGGGCTCGAAACGAAGGCATATCAGGTTAGCCTATCCGCTCACAGCAGTCCAATAAGGCATACATGGAAAAATTTGATCGCGATTGGAAAAGCAAAAGAAGGATTGCATGCGGACGTGCAGTGGCAATTGAAACGAGTTCAGGAGCGCTGCCCTTTTCGCTATTTGCGGTTTCATGGCATATTTGACGACTCTATGATGGTATACACTGAGGACGAGACAGGCAAGCCTGTATACAATTTTAGATTGGTCGATGAGCTATTTGATTTTCTCCTTTCAGTTAGAATTAAGCCGTTTATCGAGCTTGGCTTTATGCCATCTGCTTTGGCAGCGGACAAGGAGAAAAGCATTTTTTATGTAAAGAGTTATATTAGTCCGCTGAGGTCTATCGATAAATGGTGTGAGCTTGTTGATCGCTTTTTACGCCATTGTATGAATCGCTACGGCAAGGAAGAGGTAGAGTCCTGGAAATTCGAATTTTGGAACGAACCGGAGTTGAAGGCATTTTGGCCGAGAACGATGGAGGAATATATGGAGTTGTATGCTCGCACCTATGAAACTGTGAAACGTATATCGCCTCGTCTTCAAATTGGAGCGCCTGGCCGAATCATTACGATTGATGGAAGAAAGTTTTACGATGCGTTTTTTGCATTTTGCCGTGAGCGACAGTGTTTGCCCGATTTCGTTCCGCTTCATTTTTACCCGCATGAAAGGCTGAATAATCTAGAACAATGTGACGTGTTTAACGAATTGGAGTCGTTTCGGAAACTGATTGAAGAGTTTGGCGGTGTATCTCCGAATCCAGATTTTCTAAAGGAGCGACTTGCACATGAGAAAAGGTTACTTGAGAAACATGAGATGCCCGGGGCCGATTTGTATTTGACAGAGTGGAATTCGACTTCGTATCATCGCGAACTAACGAATGATACGCTGTACAAGGCTGCTTATATCGTCAAAAATATTATTGATAATTTGGACAGTATCGAAGGCTTTGGTTACTGGGTGCTAAGCGACAACATTGAAGAAACGGCTGCTTCACCGGATTTGTTTCACGGGGGACTTGGACTGATTGCTCAGCATGGTATCCCTAAGGCTGGTATGATTGCCTATGAATTATTAGCAAAGTTAGGTGATCACCTGATTGAGCGTGGTGATCGTTACATCGTTACTTCTGGCCGAGGCGGCTATCAAGTGCTTACCTTTAATTATTGTCATTTTGATGATTTGTACGCACTTGGTGATATTTCCTTTATTGATGCGGTTAACCGGTATAACGGTTTCAAGGACGTGAAGACTGTAAAGTTAGAGCTAGAGCTTACGGGTTTACCGAGCGGAAAGTATCGGATCGTTACCCGCACGCTCGGCCGAAAATATGGAAGCAGCTATGACCGCTGGGTAGAGATGGGGGCGCCGCAATCACTCTGCCTAGAGGATGTGGAATATTTGAAGGCCGGCGCTCAGCCGCGTATGACGAGTCGGTATGTTGAAGTGGAGAACAGTCACACTTGTATTTCCATTTTGGAGCCGCACGGAGTCGAGTTGATTGAGTTCATTCCTGCATGGTGACGAATTGTGTTAAATTTTAATCCCTTTTGATTCAATGATTCAAGTTGTTTACATAAAAAGATTAAATAAGGCAATAAAAGTCGATAAACCGCTGTCTCTTTGAGGACGAGCGGTTTTTTTAATAATTAAATTGTAAACGCTTTCTGAAAAAGTATGACTTATATGTTCGCTATACAGCGATTTTATTTAAAGAAACGGAGGGTTCTTCTATGTCAGCCAAAGAAAATAACGCAGGTCAGCCGTTGATTGCATACGTCTGTAACGAAGGCGGACCTACACTTGGCTATTCCATTTTATCCAAGGTTCGCATCATTGAGCAGAACGGCTCGTTTTTTAAAAACTTAAGTAAGGACGGAGTATTGAAGCCGTATGAGGACTGGAGATTACCAGCTGAAGAACGGGCAAAAGATCTTGCCACGCGGATGTCTATCGAGGAAATTGCAGGATTGATGTTATACAGTGGGCATCAAGCAATTCCAGCCACGAGTGATAGTTGGTTTGCCGGGACTTACGGCGGAAAGTCTTATGAAGAGAGCGGCGCTCAGCCGTGGGATTTGACCGATGAGCAAATCGCATTTTTGACTGAAGACCATCTCCGTCATGTTCTCATGACAACAGTTGAAAATCCGGAAACAGCCGCGCGCTGGAACAACAAGCTGCAGGTTGTTGCGGAAGGGACAAGTTTGGGCATTCCAGCGAACAATAGCTCGGATCCGCGTCACGGTTCTGATGCCAGCTCCGAATTTAACGTCGGCGCAGGAACGGCTTCACGCGTATCATTCTGGCCTGAAACGCTTGGTCTTGCAGCGACATTTGACCCTGAAGTGACACGTCAATTTGGAGAAGTTGCCTCTAAGGAGTACAGGGCACTTGGCATGACAACAGCACTGTCACCGCAAATCGATATCGCAACTGACCCGCGCTGGTTCCGCTTCAGCGGCACGTTCGGTGAGGATTCACGTTTGTCTACGGATATGGCGCGCGCTTATGTGGACGGTTTCCAAACATCAGAAGGCGAGCAGGAACTAGAAGGTGGTTGGGGATTGGATAGTGTGAATGCTATGGTGAAGCATTGGCCTGGAGGAGGAAGCGGTGAGGGTGGCAGAGACGCGCATTTTGCCTGTGGAAAGTATGCCGTTTATCCAGGAAACAATTTTAAAGAGCATTTGAAGCCGTTCATTGACGGAGCTTTTCAACTGGAGGGTAAGACGAGTAAGGCTTCTGCAGTGATGCCATATTACACGATTTCGTTTGATCAAGATCAAGTAAACGGAGAGAACGTCGGCAACTCTTATAATTCCTATTTAATTACCGACTTACTGCGGGGGCAATATGGCTATGACGGCGTTGTTTGCACAGATTGGATGATTACTGCTGATGAGTGTGGCGGCAAAGATACACTTATGACGGGCAAGTCATGGGGCGTTGAGCATCTGAGTGTTGCGGAGCGTCACTATAAGCTGTTGATGGCTGGCGTGGACCAGTTTGGAGGCAATAACGAAGTTGGCCCTGTTTTAGAGGCTTACCAATTAGGGGTATCTGAACATGGAGAGGCTTATATGAAAAAACGGTTCGAACAATCAGCGGTCCGTCTGCTTCTAAATATGTTCCGACTTGGTCTCTTTGAAAATCCTTATCTCAAGTCTGAGGAAAGTGAGAAAATTGTCTGCAATCCAGATTTCGTGAAAACAGGTTATGAAGCGCAGTTGAAGTCAATCGTCCTTCTGAAGAATAAGGGGCAGACGTTGCCGATTCAGCCAAAAAGCAAAGTATACATTCCGAAAAGGTATTTGCCCGCTGGGAAGAGCTGGTTTGGAATGCCAACACCGGAGAAACTGGAGCATCCAGTCAATCTTGACGTTGTGGCCCAATATTTCGATATTACTAATAATCCGGACGAAGCGGATTTCGGACTTGTGTTCATCCAAAGTCCGAAGTCAGGCGTGGGGTACAGTCAAGAGGATGCTGATAATGGAGGAAATGGTTATGTACCAATTAGCCTTCAATACAAGCCGTATACAGCTGAGCATGCCCGCGAACGGAGTATTGCTGGCGACCCTAGGCAAACTGATCTGCTAAACCGTTCCTATAAAGGTAAAACAGTTACAACGCACAATTCACACGACTTGGACATGGTGCTTGAAACGAAAGAAATGATGAAAGGAAAGCCGGTCGTCGTATCGATTTTACTGTCGAATCCAATGATTGTCGCAGAGTTCGAAGCGGAAGTTGATGCGATCGTATCGAACTTTGGCGTTCAAGATCAGGCAATTATGGACGTTCTGTCGGGAGCTTACGAGCCATCAGGCCTATTGCCGATGCAAATGCCGGCGAATATGAGAACAGTTGAGCAGCAGCTAGAAGATGTCGCACATGACATGAAATGCCATGTCGATTCTGAGGGCCATGTATATGACTTCGCCTTTGGACTCAATTGGAACGGTGTAATTGAAAATTCTCGTATAGCGAAGTACGGGAGAAACCAGTAACCCAATTTTCCGAAAAAAAAATGATCAAAAAAGGAGACGGTAATGATGAGTAATACAACTTCTTACGTTAATCTAGTTTCTAAACTGAGCAAGGACGTGCAAGCTGTCCAAAAAAGAGGCTTCGATTTTATCGTTAAACCAATTCCTGATTCTAATGCGATTGGTGAATTAGATCCTCGTGTTCTCCAAGTGACTTTACAAGCGGCAGAAAAAATGGCTGCGACGGAAAACCAGTCATTTGATCCGTCAGATACTCTCGGTTTTGTTCAGGGAATGCGGGCTATGATGGGATGGAACAATGACGACGTTACGAAGGGGAAAGTCGAAACCACTTATAAAACAATTGATGGAACGAATGGACCGATTCCACTGCGTATCTATACGCCTTCTAACGAAGGGATTCTGCCTGCGGTTGTCTTCTTTCACGGCGGAGGTTTCATAGGCGGCAGTGTGGATGTCGTGGAAAATCCGTGTAAAGCATTGGCAGAAAAAGCAGGCGCCGTTGTGATTTCCGTTGATTACCGTTTGGCGCCTGAACATCCATATCCAGCAGGACTGACAGATTGTTTCGAATCCGTAACATGGGTGTATGAGCACGCTGAAGAAATTCGTGTGAATCCACAGCAAATTGCCGTATCTGGAGACAGTGCGGGTGGGAATTTAGCTACGGTGTGCGCGCTCATGGATATTGAAAAGGGAACAGAGATGATTAAGCTACAAGCGCTTATTTACCCAACAGTGAATATGGCCGGCGTCCAAACTGAAGATTTCAACTGGAGCCTCGACCAATATGAGATTCGTAACTATTCTGAGCTCATCATTCCAATGATTAAAGGGTTGGCTGAAAGCGGTGAATTATTTTTCAGGCTTTACTTGCAAAGTAAAGCGGAAATCACCGATCCTCATGTTTCTCCGCTGCTTTCAGATCAATTAAGTAATATGCCGCAGACGCTAATTGCAACTGCTGAATTTGATTATTTAAAAGTAGAGTGCGAAGCTTACGCGGCAAAACTTGCACGAAGCGGCGTACCTACGAAGCTTATTCAGTACAACGGTACAGATCATGCATTTATGGATAAAATTGGTTTGTATCCGCAAGCGGAAGATTTAATAAATGAAATTGCAAAAGAGGTTAAGCGAGTATTTGCTTAATTTTATGGAGCTTGTTCAAAAGATGCGCTTTTTGAACAAGCTCTATATTTCAAGATGCATAAGGAACTTTGAATAGTTTTATGATAAAGATATCAAATGAATGAAAAGGAGAAGAGAAATCATGGAATCATTATTTCTCTTCTTTTTTATTTTTCCGTTGTTTATAGCAGTCAAAACATTGAGAAAAGGAGTTATCGCTGCATTGTTCTGGATCTCATTCGCATGGGTTAAAGCTAGGATTAGCTAACACTTGGTATGGTCTCATCATGTCATAATCTTCGTGTTCAAGAATGTGACAGTGCCACGGATAGGTTCCTGTAAATGGCCCAAAACGTGCAATGATTCGAGTAACTTCTCTAGGATTAGCACGAACAGTATCTTTCCATCCTTTCTCGTTCGGATCAGGTGGTATGGGCGGTCCGACTTTGAGGTTAGAACCATTTGGATCGCCAGTAAATACAGCACGATTCAAAATTTGAAAATTGACAAGGTGCAAGTGAATCGGGTGAGTGTCTGGTGTCGTATTGTACAGCTCCCAAATCTCTATAGTTCCATTATACGGGGTTTCTGTAATAGGCTGATTCCACTCCATGTTATTTAATAATGGCATAGGGCGTCCAAAATTATCGGTAGCTTCAAGTAAAGTGTTTTTTCGTGTGATTACAGCATCCTGGGGATTCAGCTGTTCCAAGCAACTCAACTTCTCTGGAATTTTACTTTTGTCAGGTTTGCAGCATGTTTGTTTGACGCGAAATTGCATAATCTGTCTCAGATCTTCAGAAGGACTTTCGCCGTCAGAGAACGGGGTTGGTGCGTTATTTGTTAAAATAATACGTTGACCATTATGGTTTGAAAAATCGACAATGACATCGGCGCGTTCCGCAGGTGCAAGGATGATTTCGGATACTAGGACTGGTTTTTCCAAAAGTCCTCCATCCGTACCAATTTGGACAAAATTTTGCCCAGAGCTCAGCTTCATACGATAAAAACGAGAATTGGAGCCATTTAGGATGCGGAACCGGTATTTCCGCGGCTCAACCTCAAGATAAGGCCATACTTTTCCATTGACTAAAATTGTGTTACCGAAAAATTCAGGGACGACTGACGGATTTGGTAATGTAGGATCGATTGGTGGAGGTGGCTGTGGGGCTGGAGGCGGCATATTTCCTGGTTGGGATGGATAAAAGAGTTCACCATTAGCATAGAATGAACGATCTTGGATGACCAGCGGGATTTCAAAGTTTCCACTCGGAAGATTCAACTTTTTCTCTTCTTCATCTCTGAGAAGATAGAAGCCCGCAAGACCTGCATAAACGTTCAAACGGGTAATTCCAAGGGCGTGATCATGATACCAAAGTGTTGTAGGGCGTTGACAGTTTGGATAATAGTAGACTTCAGTCACGAATTTCGGCCCAACATTTTTAAAATCTCTTGTGAACCATGCGTCAGGATATCCGTCACTTTCTGGACGAACACGGCCTCCATGTAAATGGACAACCGTCCTAACAGAAGGTATGGATGATTCCGCACCATGAACAGTTTGGTCGATAGGCAGCAGGTGTTCAAAGGGCAATTTATTTTTCCATTTTACAAGAATAGGGTGATTTCTTTCTGCTTCGAATGTAGGCCCCGGGTACATACCGTTGTAACCCCAGACAGTAGTTGGCGGCAAATCCCGATGTAATTTTTGTTTGACTTGCTTCATTGTTACTTCATAGAATGGTACTCCATCATGGGTACCTTCTGCTTTTAAGACAGGAGGAATTGGTAATGCATCGACAAATTTTTTAAAAGACAATTCACTGCCTCCTTTTTAAATCATCAAATATTGTTTGTCATATATAATATGAATTTAATGTAGGCCGGTATAGACGAATTTCTAACAGGAAATGAATGAAATAGGCTGGAATTGTAAAAAAGCAATTTGTTTCAGAGAAAATTTCATTTAAATGAGTTATGGTGAACCGTACCCCGAATAAGTGATACGGTTTTTACCAGCAGTTAAAAATCATAACAGTATAAAAATACATTAAGTTTTGTTTTCATTGAATCAAAATAAATTTCTTTTTCATTTATACGTTCAAAGTTTTGACTATCATAAAATCCATAGTTACATTTATTATCTGTATATAGATATAAAAATTTCACATTCGTACTTTTCATATAATTAGACAAATGATTCATTAGAGCCTTTCCAACCCCAAGACCTCTAGATTCCCCTGATACAATAAATAACTGTATACAACCTTGAAAATCATCTTCCTTTCCTTCTATAAGTTCTTTATATGTGTCTTCAACCTTTGAGGATTCTTTTATGAATTTTTTATTCTCTTTATTAGTCATGAATACTTTCAGCATGGTGTAGGCAAAACTTAAAGTATTATGAGCTTTCTTTAAACGCTTTTTGTCTTTTTTTGAATCCCCCAAAATAACACCAATAATTTTATTGTCTTTTTCTGCTACTTTGCTAAATGAACTCCCTAAAATACAACTTTGCAAATAGATGTTTAATACGGAATCTAAAAATTTTTTATCCTCAATCATTTCATTGAAGCCAAATGCTTCACCAATCAAAGCTTTGACAGGTTCATAATCTTCTTTAACTAGACTTCTGTATGTTACTGTATTCATGTTTCGAAACTCCCTTGTATATAAGTGAATTTTGTATTTTATTGCAAATATCTTATTATGATCATAAGGTCTCCTTTAAGGGGAGAGTCAATGATAATATAAGAAAAATATAAAGGAAGTGATTAGGGTGAAAAACTTATTTTCTATTGGGGAAGTCGCGAAAATAAAGGACATCACAATAAAAGCGTTACGATATTATCACAAAATGGGGATTCTTATTCCAAGATATATTGATGAAACAACAGGTTATAGGTATTATTCTATAGATCAATTTATTCATATAGATATTATAAAAAGCTGTAGAGAGTTAAGAACGAGTATAGTAGAGCTTCAAGAGATTTTTAAGGACTGTGATACTGATCAATTACTACAATTTTTACAATTAAAAAGATATGAAGCAGAAGAAAACATAAAGAAAATGCAAGAAGTAATCAAAACCATTGATAGCTTAAATATGAAGGTAGAGACTTCTAAGGATATATTAAATAGTGATGAGATATCTATTCAGTTCTTTGAACCGCGCTATGTAATTGTAGCACCATGTAAAGAAGTGGGAAGTTTACAAGAGCTACTTTACTATTCAGACTTAGAGAAAATCATTCAAGATAAAGAGGGGAAAATGTCAATGGAAAGAGGAATCATATATAACTTTAATTCAGAGGGGGATGCAGAACCAAAATATGTTTTTAGTAGATTTCAAGGGGATTCTAATATAGAAGCTGAACAAAATATAAAAATATTACCAAAGGGAAAGTATGTAACGTTATCTTATAGTAAAGAGAATGAAGAGGAACGTCGAAATAAAATCATTAAATATGTAAAAGAAAATAATTTAAAAGTTAAAAGTTTCATTGAAGTGGAGTTATTTAACGATTTCTTTAATACAGAATCTTATAGTTGTCAAATTCAAATGTTTATAGAAGAGAATGAGCCAGTTGGATAAAAGATAAAGACCCCTTTCTTTTTAGAGGTGGTCGAGAGCATCTGGCCATGCATAGAAGCGGTCGGGGCGAAGGGATTTTGTCCGTTTTATTTATCATTAAACATTTATTCTCATATTTTTGCTCGTTCTTAGGATTATTAATAGCGAGAAATAAGATGATAGTTTTTTTTGCAAAAGGTAAACTGTTAAAATACTAACAAAGTGTTTGGATGGATTAGAGGAGGGAGAGAGTTGCTTGTTTTTATAAAGGTGCTCTTATTTATTTCAATTCCTAGGTATGCCTTTTTTAGGATGTCTCGGAATTTTACGAAGGAGAAATCAGTCAAAATCAAATCAATAGATGTTTTTGCCTCCATGGTTATTTATTGTTTATTCATGCTTGGCTTTTTTCTAAATGGAGTGGCAGCGGGTGCTGGTGAGCAATTGCATATTTTTGAAAGGACTGGTGCTAAGAATAATGGATATGCTTCTCTTGCAAATGAATATATAGTTTCAGTAATTGTCTTAATAACATTGGGGATGATTAGCTTTTGGATCGTAAGCCTTAATTATGGGGATCTTCCTCCGCTTATTTATGTGGTATGCAGTACATTAATGATACTGAATATCATATTTGCGGTTGCCTATCTCACTCATACAGCCTTCTCAAATGATGGTGAAGAATATTCGGTTTTTCTTCTGCAAACTAGCTGTCTATCGTTGTTTGTTTTATATATCGTAAGCTTGAAAGATTCTCTGAACCATTTTCTTGCTAGTCAGCATGAAAAAGAGATTGAGTACAACAATAAATGTATGCTATTTCTCTTCCGGGTATGTAATAACTATCAACAGATGTCAAAACTATGGGCTATAAGCTTGTTTCCAGTTCTGATTATCATCCAGCTAATTTTGGTTCTGTTTGGGCAACGACCAGATAGCTTTATTCTTGTGTTCCTTGAAACAAGTTCTTTCAACTATTCGAATATCCCTGCGCCAAAACCAGAGATAGTGGCGGGTGACGGGCATTATTTGTGTACGGTCTCTGCTAGAGGGCATAAAAAATTGGTCAAGCCAGTTAGGGCAGGCATCAGAAGTGGAGAAAGAATCCCTGTGAACCGCCAGCTACTAATTGCTAATGCATTTGAGAATATTCTTGAACAATATGTTCCAAACTTCCATAAAGCCATCCGTAATTTTTATGACAGGTATGGCTACCCAATCAGCAGGCATATCAATTCAAAATGGTCTGCAGACATTATCTATCTTATCATGAAGCCTTTGGAATGGTTATTCCTTATTGTGTTGTATACGGTGGACAAAAAACCAGAAAACAGAATTCATAAGCAATATAGTGAGTTGAGGAAGTGAAATGACCAGAGATGGTTGCTATGGGACATTCAATATTTATTCTGTTGTTTCATTTAATGATGGATTAATTCGATATAATAGGAGAGGAATGGGTTGGCATTACATAATAGGGGAACTATACATCGCCCTCAACTTAAGAGATTTTAATGCCATCAAATGCAAAAGAAACATCAACCAGATGGAGTGTAACGAAAGATGAAAAAAATTCTTGCTATATCTTTCCTATTTGTCAGTTTACTTGTAGGTGGTATCGTATTGGTTAATAGAAAAGAGACAGTGACTCAACCCTATATATCCAAAAAAGAAAAGAAGCCTAAGTTGAAGGAAACAAATAATTCTATTATGTTAGAAGATATCTTTCAATCTGGGCTAGAAAAATGGAAAATAGCAATCAACGACTCGGAAAACCGCACCAACCTAGATATTGACACGATCACGCAGCGTGTACATGTAGTAAATGCGCCAGGCATGACGGGAGATCACAAAGCAGTGCAGTTCGTTGTTCCGCATTCTCAAGGACAATTCCGCTCGGAAATTGCACAGCCATACGAAGAAGGGTTCCACGAACGTTGGTATACAGCACGGATTTATATCCCGCAGGATTGGGTGTTCGACAAGGGCAGTGGCGACGATATCGTCATGCAATGGCATGCTGTACTCGGCAGTGAGCGGGTGGATCGGGATTTTCCGGAATTGGCTATTGCAGTGAAAGGTGACAGATGGAGTATACAACGCGCATTCGGTCCTACTGCGAATATAGAGCGCGATTCTAAGACATTGGACGAACTGGTGCAAAAAGGAATCTGGTCTTCTTGGGTAATTCATGCAAAGTGGTCATTAGGGAACGACGGATTGCTACAAATATGGAAGGATGGAAAAGTTGTATGGGAAGTGCAAGGTCCTAATGCCTATACTACACGTGCGCGTACGCCTTACCTCAAAACAGGGCTTTACCACCCACAGTGGAAACCGAAGTACGGTGAACTGAAACCTAGTCCGGTAAAAGAACGGAAGATTTTTATCGCTGATGTCAAGATTGGAAACGAACGGGCGACCTACCAGGATATGGTGACCAAAGATGATTCCTCAAAAAAGGAAAAATAGACATCCAGAACAACTGAGTGATGCAGAAGATTTACGATTTTAACATAAACTTACTAATTTGATGAAGAGTATAATGATATAAAGAGTAAAACGGGTCAGTTCATGTTATGACCCGTTTTTACATGTATTCTGAATGAACACCATACCCATCAAGTTAAGAAAACAGATCAACTCATTTCTCTAAATTTGATAGCTATAGGTTGTAACCCCTAATAGGTGTATTAATAGGAAGTCCAACCGCCGTCTACCGCAATCACTTGTCCGTTTACGAAATTAGCCTCGTCTGAGCCTAAGAAGATAGCTAGCCTTGCAACTTCTTCTGGTTGTCCGGCACGTGGATTAATTGCCATACCTAATGCTTGGCGGCTTGCTCCAAATTCGCTCAAATGAGTCATTGAAGAAGCAATGTTTGTCATGACTGCTCCAGGAGCGATACCGTTACAACGGATGTTTTTGTTCGCATACATAAAGGCAGTGTTTTTTGTTAGGCCAACGACTGCGTGTTTAGATGCTGTGTAAGCCGCACCAGCACGTGCGCCGTATAATCCGCCTGCAGAAATATTATTAACGATCGTACCATGTCCTTGTTCTAAGAATAGATTCACTGCAATCCGCATTGTTTTCATTACAGCTACTGTATTAACGGAGAAAACCTTCTCCCAGCGTTCGTCTGAAATTTCACCAACAGGCTCCATTCCGTCCATGATGCCTGCATTATTAACAAGAATATCTAATTTCCCATAAGCTTGTTTTGTTTCATTGAAAAGACGTTGTAGATCTTCATCGGAAGTAACGTTTGTTTGAACAGCAATGGCCTCTGCACCTGTAGCCTTAATTCCCTGTACTACATGTTGAGCCCCTTCTAAGTTTAAGTCTGATACAACGACCTTTGCGCCCTCTTTTGCATAACCTTCTGCGATTGCTTTCCCCATGCCTGACGCAGCACCAGTGACAATTGCTACTTTTCCTTTTAATCTCATTCGAAACGGCCCCCTTTGTCTGTTTATCCCGCATTAACGGGCAGTAAGACCTCCACCTCAAAATTCAGCGAAAGCAAGGAAGTTAGGTGGGGGATCAACTGCCCGTAAAAGCCCGATTGGTTCGACTAATAATCAGTGGGGAATGAAGCCCCCCACTGATTAAAGTTTCACTTTATTGAACAGTTGTTCAATAAAAATTATAATCATATAAAAGAGCGCTTACAATGAGCAAAAAAACGATAAATGTTCAATAATTAACACATAGTTAGAAATGTGTTCAATAAGAGGTGAAAAAAGATGCGTACAGATATGCGGATTGTGAAAACAAAAGAGGCGTTACATAATGCATTGTTAGAATTACTAAATGAAAAAAATCTAGAAGTCATCTCAATCTCGGAAATTTGCAGAAAGGCAAAAATAAATCGTGGTACATTTTACTTGCATTATAAACAAGTAGAAGATTTATTCGAGGAATATTTTAAAGAAATTACAGCGGATTTGGTCCGTTCTTATCAAGAACCTTATCGCCACGTATCAGTATTGAAAACGAGTAAATTAGACCCGTCTACCATTCGGGTTTTTCATCATATCGAAAAATATAAGTCATTCTACAGAATTGTTTTTTCAAAAAAGGTTCCATTAATGTACTATTATTTATTGTTTGAGGAAATAAAGCGTTTGTTACTTCAAGATCAAGAGGCTTTTCTTAAAGAAGGAGTTAACCATTCACTCTATTGTTCCTACCAAGCGAATGGGATTATTGGCATCATTATTGAATGGTATCAAAATGATTTTTCTTATAGTACAAGTTATTTAAATGATCAACTTGTGCAATTCTTAAATATGAGAGTAGACGAATAGTTCAATTTGATAGGAATTATAAAAGAGAGGATTATTATGATAAGGAGACAGAGAATAAGGATATTACCGAGGTTCATGTGGCGAAGCATCGGAACGGGTACCTAATTTCTTTAAGTACCAACCTTTGCTAACGAAATGCATATCATCTGTTTCTTTTTTTATAAAAGGCTGTTGGTTTTATAACTGAAAATATTTATAAGAACATACGTTTGTGTATTATGAGTTTAATGTTATAATTATATTAAATTAAATTAAATTAATTTAGAAAAGAGGGATTAAATTGAGTGAGGTAAAAAACATAATTAGTAATTTTAGTTATTATTCATCTTGGTTAAGCACTTTAGAAGAAATTGATGACACATTATGGTCTAAATCAATAGCCGAAGGTAAGTGGTCTGTAAGGGAGATAATAGCCCATATTATGAATTGGGATAATCATCTATTAAAAGAAGTCCTCCCATCTGTACAAAATGAAAAGGGAATGGAGTTTCCAAATTTTGATACACATAATAAAAAGGCATCAGACTATGCAAAATCAGGAATATCACAATCAAAACTTCTTGAAGAAGCAAAAGATACAAGGGAACTACTTATAAGAGAACTTAACGAATTTACAATCGAAAAGTTAAACAAGTCATTAACTGCAAATAGTGTAACTCATTGTCCACATACTGGAGCACCTTACTCACTTATATATATTGTTAAGGAATTTACAGACCACGATAACCACCACAAAGGGCAAATTATACAATTCTTAAGGGAAAACAATTTGGACTAATTCAAGTTGTTTTTTTTGTCTTTTCTATGAGCGATTTCACGATGACCTTTTAAAGATTCTCGAAAGAAAGTTTCGTCGCTCACTATGATGCCTTGTAATGGATTAAAACCAAGACTTCCTAATGCGTTCAAGATTTTGTGTCTCCAATATATATGAAAACAGCCTTTATGAAAAATAAAAAAGAAGCAACGCAAAAACAAACGTTGCTTCTTTCTTGTATTAGTATTAAGCCGATTCTTTCTGAACTCTCTCAAGCAAACTAGCCAACACATGCGTACGATAGGATTCTAGTTTTTTACCTTCATAAGTACGGATACCTAATTTTTTTAGTTCCTTTACATACCAACCTTTGCTACCGAAATACATAGAATCGCTCCCCTTCAAATTTGTTTTTTTTATGTGTTCTGATTGTTACTTGGAGGTACGGGAAATAGATGAAGGAAATGAATTTCGTGTGAAAATGGTTAACTTTGATGCAAAAGACATATATACTAAAGGTAGTATATAACGAGGTGGGCACGACGTGATTATAGAGAAGCACGAAATTCAAATTGACCAAATTACGAGCGGAAAGGTGAATATATTTACTTTCTACCGAAATAGAAAGCAAGTTGACGATCCGTTTTTACAATTGCAAGAGCCATCGCTTACGGCCAACTACTATTTCCATTTTCATTTGGATGCAGAGAGCTTGAGTCTTCTGCAGGAAGAGTTTCCTAATGTATATCCGTACGACGGGAATGGAACCATTCACGACTGGACGGAAAAGATGAAAGATGAGCTAACGCGCCAAATTCAAACTGGAAAGTGGAACAGACGCGTGCGTATTGGTAACCGGATTCTAGATGTGGTATTTACGTGGTGTGATGAAGATATAGAATGAAAAAGAAGCGGATGACGCTTCTTTTTTTAGCGCTGGAATAAAACGAGCTTTCCTGCTGAAGATGTGCAGCGATGTGTGTGCTTATGCAATCCCTTTTCTTGTAAAATGGATGCTCCTTTTGATTTCGCTTCTGCTTCTGTTGCCGCCTCGAATGATTCGTCTAGCATTTTGGAACCATCTTTTTCAAAGACTGTTAGAACGTATACTCCCATGAAAATTCCCTCCAAAGATTAAAATCAGAATCTTATAACTATTTTGTCATAAAATGCTAGAATATGCAAAGAAATATGTGACATTGCGTGGTAAAATAGAGTGAAACTTTTATAGGATAAAGAAAGGATCGTTTATTTGTGAAACAAGTAAAGTTTATACATGCGGCAGATTTGCATTTGGATAGTCCGTTTAAAGGGATGGAAATGAATGTGCCGTCATCTGTTTGGAAAAGAATGAAGCAAAGTACGTTTCAGTCGTTTGAGCGTATTATCGATAAAGCAATTCAAGAGCGCGTTGATTTTGTATTACTAGCAGGAGATTTATATGATGCGGAAACGAGAAGTCTTAGGGCGCAAGTGTTTGTGAGGGAGCAGATGAAGCGCCTTTCGCAGTATGAGATTCTGGTTTATATCATTCATGGTAACCACGATCATTTAGGGGGAAGCTGGGCAGCAATCGAGTTTCCTGAAAATGTTCATGTGTTTGCAGAGCCATATGTAGAAGAAAAGCCGTTTTATAAAGATGGTGAACTGCTTGCATCTATTTATGGGTTTAGTTATTTGCAGCAGGCTGTAACGGATAATATGACGGCGCAGTATGCAAAAATGAGCGATGCGCCTTTTCATATTGGCATGCTTCACGGGAGTGTGGAAGGCGATGCGGAACATAATCGCTATGCGCCGTTTCAAATTCGTGAGTTAAAAGAAAAAGGATTTGATTACTGGGCTCTTGGGCATATACATAAGCGAGAGATTTTAGCAGAGGAGCCGTATATCATTTATCCAGGCAATATACAAGGACGCCACCGGAAGGAAACAGGAGAGAAGGGGGCGTATCTTGTTGAGATAACAGAGCAGGGAACGGTGTGTTCATTTTTCGGTGCGGCGGATGTAGTTTGGGGAGAGACGGAAATTAGCATTGATGAACTGCAAACAGTTGATGACCTTATGACAGCTTGTACGGAAGTGATGAATGAATGGCGTCAGGAAGAGGAAGGAACTCTTTTGACAATTGTATTCATCGGACAAGGGCCATTGTCTCCTTATTTACGTGATGAAAAACGTGTGGAAGAGATTTTTCATATTTTAGCAGCGGGAGAAGAACGAAGAGATTTTGTGTATGTGATGAAGTGGAAGAATGAGACGGTTTCATTTGCAGAAATCCAGCGATTAAAAGAGGAGAATCATTTTGTTGGTAGTGTATTGCAAGAATTGGAATCATTTACGAATATGGATGCGGTGCTCAGGACGATTTGGACATCTCCAGTTGCGCGTAATGTGATTGAATCCTTTTCAGATGAGGAAAAAGCAGAGATTCAAAAGGAAGCGGAAAATATTATATTAGAGCAACTATTCCAGCAAGAGAGGGATAAAAAATGAAAATTGAAAAACTCCATATTTATGGTTATGGAAAATTAGAAAATGTGGAAATGGATCTTTCATTGCTGACGGTGTTGTACGGTGAAAATGAAGCAGGAAAATCAACGATTCGTTCGTTTATAAAGAGTATTTTGTTTGGGTTCCCAATAAGGGGACAAAGGCGTTATGAGCCGAAAGAAGGCGGGAAGTACGGCGGTAGGGTGACTGTTATGACTGAGCAGTATGGGAGACTCCAAATCGAGCGCTTGCCGAAAACGGCTGCTGGGGAAGTAACAGTATACTTTGAAGATGGAACAACAGCTGGAGAAGAAGTTTTGCAGACTGTGCTGAGCGGGGTGAATGAGAGCCTGTTTGATTCTGTCTTTTCGTTTGATATGCACGGTCTTCAAAATATTCATCATATTGGAGAAGCTGAAATCGGAAATTATTTATTTTCGGCGAGTGCAGTTGGGAGCGATGCCCTGCTGCAGTTAGATAAAAAGTTAGAAAAAGAAATGGAGCAGCGTTTTAAGCCAAATGGTCGTAAGCCTGAGATCAATGCGTCACTTCAAGAAATAAAGAAGCTCCAAGAAAAGCTGCAAACGTGGCAAGGGAAGATTGGTACGTATGAAAAGTTAATGGAGCAGTTAAAAGAAAATGAAGGGCGTCTTGCCCATATTCGGAATGAAAAAGAGATGGCAGAAAAGCGTAAGCAAGACTATGAAGTATTGGCTGCATTGCAACCTCTTGTGATTGAAAAACATGCATATGAAAAAGTGCTAGAAGAACAGAAGAATCCGTTTCCTGTTCGAGGAGTAGAACGTTATGAAACGATAAAAGCAAAACTCGAGCCGCTCGGGGTGCAATTGGATTCCATCCAGAAAAGGATGGAAATGATGAAAACGGAAGTGGATGGGGTAGAAGTACAAGAAGAGCTCTTGCAAAAGGATAGCTATGTAGAAGAACTTCGTATGCAGCATATGTCATATGAAAATGCACGTCAAGAAATGCGTGATATTATAGTAAGTATTGGAAATATGAAAGAAGAGATAGAAGAGCTTGAGCAGCAAATTGGTGCTACTTTTGAGAAAGAAAGTGTGCTTTCATTTGATACAAGCCTTGCAGCGAAAGAAATGATAACGCAAACGGTGCAAAAGGCAAGAGCATTAGAAACACGGAAAGAGCAGCTAGATGAGCGCTTTAAAGTAGTGCAAGAGCAACTAGAAGAACAGGAAGAGAATGTAGGGCACATCCGAAAGCAGATGTTAGCGGATGAAGAGCGACAGGCGCTTGTAGAAAAGGAAAGATCGTTTCAAGATACAGTTTTTATGGGTACTGGCGTGGAACGAATGAAGCGTAAATATGAAGAAAGAATGAAAATCGCGCAGGAAAAGAAAAAGCGCTGGCAGACGATTTGTTTCCTTTTGTTAGCTATTAATACAGTGATTTTGCTGACAAGTATATTTCTAGATAATCGTGCGTTGTTATTTACAAGTGTTATCGTCTTTGTCCTAATTGTACTTGCACTTGTTTTGTATAAAGATACTTCTTCCGATGGTTTACAAGAAGAACTGCTCTCGCTGCAGCAAAGTGCAGGTGGAAGGCAAAATGAAGAGGCGCTATCCATTCGTTATCAATTAGAAAAAGATGAAGAAATTCGTAAATTATTTGAGCGAGAGTCTTATAAATTACAACAAATAGAACGAACCTATGATAAAGGTGTTTCTGCATATGAAGAATGGGAGCGAGATACGTTTCGTATGGGAGAGCAAGTCGATACATATAATGCGCGCTATTCTTTCCCGCACTTTTATACATATGCGCATATATTGCCAGCATTTGAACGCATTGAAAAGATGCAGCAGTTATATCGTGAGGTAGGAAAGCTGGCGGAGCGAAAAGGAATATTATATGAAATGATTTCGCAGTTTGAACATAAACTAGAAAACGTTATGGAAAATACAGATTTTGATCATCTTCATATGATCAGTAATCGTATTCAAAAGGAAAAAGAAAAGAAACAAAAGAGGGAGCAGCTTTTAGGGAAGCTAGCTGATTGGAAAGAAGAACAAGCACTATTACAGCATCAAGTAGAACAACTTACATTAGAAAGAGATGCGCTCTGGGAAATGGCAGCAGCTACTGATGAAGAAATGTTTTTAGAAGCTGGCAAGAGGGCAGAAAAGCATGAAGATGCAGAGAAGCAAGTAGAACGGTTATCACCTCAGATTGACATGTTAGAAAAACGTTTAACAAGCTTATCATTAGCGGAACACTATCAAGTGGAAGGGTATGAAGGAAAGCTGAAACAAGAAGCGCTCTATATACAAGACTTCCTTTCACAAGAGAAGGAGTTGACCGAGCGTATTGCGGAGCACCGCGTAGATGTTGCGAACTTAGAAGAAGGTAGTACGTACGGCGATTTACTCCATGAATGGGAAATGAAAAAGTCCCAAGTGCGTGAGCAAGTGAAGAAGTGGGCGGCGTATGCAGCGGCAAAAACAGTGTTAACAAAAACAAAGCAATACTATCATGAAGTGCAGCTGCCGCGCATTTTACAAAAGGCCGAGGAGTATTTTGTATATTTAACAGGTGGTCAATATAGTAAGATTTTTTCACCATCAGAAACAGAGCCGTTTATTGTAGAACGAAGTGATGGTATTCGTTTTTATAGCCATGAACTCAGTCAAGCGACAGCGGAACAGCTCTATTTATCACTGCGCTTTGCGTTAGCGCGGACGTTTGAGCATGCTTATCCATTTATTATTGATGACAGCTTTGTGCATTTTGATGCACTACGAACAAAACGAACAACCCAGTTAATAAAAGAAATTGCGAAGGATAGACAAGTGATTTTCTTTACATGCCACGCCCATCTATTATCATTATTTACGGAAAAACAGATTATAAAATTAACACGTGAGCGTAAAGAAAATAAGGTATAATGTGCTATACTAAAAGTACTTAAGTTGGTGGAGGAATCAGGATGAAAAAGAAAATTGCAGAGTATGAAGTTGGCGAACAAGTCGATATCTTCTTGTTAATTAAGACAGCGACAAAAGGTATCGCAAGTAATGGGAAGCCATTTTTAACAGTCATTTTACAAGACCAAACTGGAGATATTGAAGCGAAGCTATGGGATGTATCACCTGAGGTAGAGAAGCAATATGTAGCGGAAACGATTGTTAAGGTAGCTGGAGATATTCAAAACTATAAAGGGCGCATTCAACTTCGTGTGAAGCAAATTCGCGTTGCAAATGCGAATGAAGTGACAGATATCTCAGACTTTGTAGAAAAAGCACCAGTGAAAAAAGAAGATATGGTAGAAAAGATTACACAGTACATATTTGAAATGAGGAACCCAAACATTCAGCGTCTCACAAGACACTTATTAAATAAGCATCAAAGTGAATTTTTAGACTATCCAGCAGCAACGAAAAATCACCATGAGTTTGTATCGGGGCTTGCTTATCACGTTGTATCGATGCTTGATTTAGCGAAAGCCATTGCTACGCTATACCCATCTTTAGATAAAGATTTACTGTATGCAGGTGTTATTTTACATGACCTTGGAAAAGTAATTGAATTATCTGGTCCGATTTCAACAACGTATACATTAGAAGGAAATCTACTTGGCCACATTTCCATCATGGTAAACGAAATTGGAAAAGCAGCAGATGAGCTGAAAATCGAAGGAGAAGAAGTATTAATTCTTCAGCATATCGTCTTATCCCATCACGGGAAAGCGGAATGGGGTAGCCCAAAACCGCCATTAGTAAAAGAAGCAGAAATTCTGCATTACATCGATAATTTAGATGCGAAGATGAATATGATGGACCGTGCCCTTGGACGCACGAAACCAGGTGAATACACAGAGCGTGTCTTTGCGCTTGATAATCGTTCGTTTTATAAGCCTACTTTTCATAACTAAATAATTCTTATGAGGCAAGTGATTTTAGCGTATAGCTGGGGTTGCTTGCCTTTTTTATTTTTAAAAGTGGGGGTAGTAACACATATCCATCAAGCTAAGATTATGTAGGTTTAATTTTAAGTGAGATGGTGGATTTAAGTTTAATAGACCAAAATCGTGTGATGCTTTAAAGATTCTACCTAATGAGGATAGATTAGACTTTATAGAAATTAAAGATATTAAAACCTTTTGTGAAAGGTTAGAAAAAAGGGAAGGCTGTAATTCACATAGAGAGATGGATAAGACAGTTAAAAAATTCAGTTTACACTCTAAGATTGAGGATAGTTTAGATCTTTTGAAGTTATTACTACAGATGGATAAATTTGAGATTAACAATAGAGATAAAGAAGTTATATTAAATGAAATATCCAAAAATCACCTTGTTGTTATTGACGAAGAGGTTGAGCAGGATTATGCAATGCGTCTTGCAGCTGGATTAGATTTTTTAAGTACAACTTCAAATTATGTGAACTAAGAAAACGGAACAGTTTATTGTGTTTGTATTCCTGAAAAAATCCATTTGTTTATTTCGTAAAAAAACACTTTAAATCAACGTTGATATCATAATAAATTAGTAAAAATATAAATATAGGTAAATAGAGAAGAATGGAGCATTCTTACCTAATGGATTTGAGTCAATATTTTGGACACAAAAAAGTTAAATCTAAGCTACTTTTTTAGCTAGATCTTCTATAGTTTGGG